>JAGGTS010000052.1 GCA_021163625.1 bacterium
AAAAATGGCATCGCATTGGAATGCCCAGGGGCAGGTGGATGGATATATGCCAAAATTTTGGGCTTTATTTCTAATGCCGTTGATTTCTGTGGGACTATTTTTGCTTTTCATCGTAATTCCAAAAATAGATCCGCTGAAACATAATATTGAAAAATTTAGAAAATATTACGATGGATTCGTTGTATTGATAATAGTGTTTTTGTTTTATCTTTATCTCCTGACTATTCTTTGGAACATTAACATTAGATTCGGCATAGTGCAGCTATTGGCGCCGGCTTTTGGCATCTTATTTTATTACTGTGGGATTCTAATAGAAAATACAAAGAGAAATTGGTTTATTGGAATAAGAACTCCGTGGACTTTAAGTAATAATATAGTCTGGGAGAAGACTCATAAAATTGGAGGAAAACTGTTTAAGGCTTCCGGAGTGATTGCTTTTATTGGAATGTTTTTCCAGGATTATGCGTTATTTTTTGTTCTTATACCTGTAATTTTGGCTGCAGTCTATACAATTATTTATTCCTATGTTGAATACCAAAAGGAGACGAAAAAGGAATAAAGCAAAAGCAATGTCTTTCTCTTTCAGGGATTAAATGTGCTTATCGCGCACAAAGACTTGACATCTAATGTACAAAAACCATATAGTTAAGTTAGCAGCTTTTTGTTTTTTGTTGTTTCTTTGAAGATGGTTGATATAGTAATAGTAAGCAAGGGAATGTACACATACTGGGTGGTAAGGGAAGGAATTGCCAACTATAAACTTTAGCAGCGAAAGTTATTCACAGATTGATGTTCCGAACTAAATTTTTTGTATTATAATAAAGTAATGGAAAAAGAGCATTTAAAAAAGTTTATTAAAGAAAGCCTGGAAAAAGGGTATAAAAAGGAGACTGTTAAAAAAGCGCTTCTTAAAATAGGAGAAACTTCAAACGATATTGACCAAGCATTCAAAGAAATAGGCGAAGTCGTGCCATCAGCCAGTTCTTTTGAAGCAAAAGCTAAAAAGCCAATTATTGAAGAAGCAAATGCTGTTTCTAACCAAACCCCTGTTTCTCAAGAAAGAAACCAAGAAGAATATAGTCCATATTATTCAATAAAAAGAAAGCGTCGAGAAGTGTTTAATGCTTCTAAAAAAACAATAATAATTATTTTGATTTCTTCTATTTTCGCTCTTGTTGCCGGAGCGTCTTTTTATATTTACAAAGTATCACTTAGGACAGATCCAATATCTTTTATTCCACAAGAGAGCCCAATTTATCTCACTATTAATCTCGACCCCCAATTTCAACAAACCAAAAATCTTAAAGCTCTTTTGCAAAAGTTTCCAAACTATAACTTCCTTGCTAATAAAATTAATGAACGGATAAACGAATTAAAGAAAGAAAACTCCATACCTGAAAATGCAGACTTCAATATTGCCAAAGAAATAACTTTTAGTGTTGATAAATTTCCAAGCCAAACAGAGGAACCTTCTTTAATCCTGATTCTTTCGGGGATAGATTCTAAAAAGGTAAATCAGTTAAGAGAGGCTTTTAAAAATCAGGTCCCAGAGAAAGAAAACATACAACCAAAAGAACTTAAGTATAGAGGGAAAAGAATTACTTGTTATTTTGATAAATTAAGCAATTCTAATAAACTCGAAGAAACAGACATAATAGCTATTAATGATGCCCTTATTTTAACAGATAAAGCAACAACATCTAAGAAAATTATCGATGCCTATTTAGATCATAAAAACATATCTTCGCTTCCGTCCTATAAAAAATTAAAAGCAAAGGTATCAGGCGACCACTTGGTTGTTGGGTATTTTAGGTTAGACTTGGTAAGTTTGTTAGAAGCGACAAATAGCCTGGGAACAGATATGCCATCAGGAGATTTTTCTTCGTTTCCAGTCCCGCTAAAATCAGTCTTTGACTCTCTCAAGCCCAAATTAAAGTCTGGCAATGCAAAGCCAGAAAGCATTGCTATGTTTGCTATTAACGCCAATGAAAAAGGGCTGGAAGCAGAAGCATATTATCTTAATCCGGAGATGAAGAATGCTCTGCTATCTCCATTTTCTCTTAATAATGGTTTGCTTGTTAAGATGCCCAGAAAAATTGGAGCTGCGGATATTATTTATTACAGCGAGGGAAGAAATCTAGAAAAGCATATAAAGGCGTTTTTAAACGCTTCAACAACTGACGCAGGTGCTTATAAGGATTTTCTAAAAAACTTAGACCAAATTTTAAAAATAGATATCGAAAAAAATATACTTCCTTTATTCAAAAATAATTATGCTATGTTTGTGGCCAGCCAACAAAACTACAAAAATCCTCCCATATTCGGTTTTATTGCTAAAATCGACGACGAGAATAAGGTAAAAGAAGAGCTTTTAAAAATAAAAATTCCAAAGGAGTCAACCAATCCATACTCGGCCAGTTTAAGCCAGAGTTACCTTAAGGCAAAAGACGCTAGAATAAAAGCAGATTTAAGTCAAATAGAAGTAATAGCCGCATTTATTTACAGCGATAAAGCGAGTTATAAAAGTTTAAGCTGCACCAACCGAGATTATCCGCAATTGAAAGCTCCTTGCAATGATATCAAGGAGAGTTCCGGTGATTATCCTATTATTCATGCATCTAAAAACGATTATTGCGCCTATAAAAAGCTAAACGAACCAGGAGCTTACTTTTGCGTAGACAGCGATGGAAGAGCGCTAAAGACATATCTTAATCCCGGCCATAGAAATTATTGCGATGGCATAACTTTTAATTGCCCGGCCAATCAAGGAAGTAAACCAAAGAATATATTACCTCTCCAAACCGAACAGGCAGAAATGGCTGGTTTTACCAAAAAAATAATTGATGGGCAGGAGATTTATTCAATGCCTTTTATCTCTAAGGACCTTCCAATAAGCTTTGCTGTAAAGAATAAAATTTTATTCCTTGTTTTGGGGGAAAACAATTTAATTGACACCATTAACAGCTATTTCAGCAATAATGTCAAACTTCAAGCGTCGAAAGACTTTAATGATTTGTTTATTGATGCGCCAAAAAAGATAAATGGACTTAATTATGTTTACCCGTATGGTTACCTTAGTTTAATTAAATATGGAATAAACTTCTTTATTAATAGTTATACTCAATCAATGATGCAGGTAAGAGGCGAATCCTCGCCGGGTCTATCTCAAGCCATGTTAGAAGTATATCTGGCACCCATCTATGAAGTTATTGACAAAGGAATAGGACCATATCTAAAGGCATTAAAAGTAGGCGGATCATATTCTTACTTAGCAAAAGACGGGATAATAACAGGAAAATCAAGGATATTTATTCAAGAATTGCCAGTTCAGGAAAAAAAAGACTGTGAAGATTTTTGGCAAAATTTTATTTCTTCTTTCAAATAAAGCACAAAGATATACTGCCTTTTGGCCGGTAAAAGATAAAAAAATATAAATATTTTTTAATCCCGTGAAAGGGATTTTTCTGCGTAAGATGAGATGCATTTGTTTGGTTTTTGTAAAAAATCATAGTATAATTAAAAAATGGAGGAAGAAGATATTTTAGAAAAAATTACAGAACAGGAGAAAAAGCTTGATATGATTTATAAATCAGTTAAAAAAATAAGAACATATTTTTTCTGGACTCTAATAGTTAGTATTGCTGTTATTATTCTGCCTATTATTGCTTTGATAATCGTTATTCCAAAGTTTTTGCAAATTTTAGAGCTTGGACCATAATGTCCAACTTTTTTTATTGAATTTGCATGTTTTTTTGGTATTATATTATTAATTTAATCATAAGCGTAAAAACAACTAATCAAGTAATTATTACAATAAATGAAAAAAGAAACGAGCTTAAAACAGCAAAAAAGGAAGAAGACAAAGAAAATAAATTCTGAGAAGGTGAAAAAGAAAGTAAATGGCCAGCAGGATGCCTTTAAAATGCCGAAGATAAAGGTAAAAATTGTTGGACTTGGCGGCGGCGGCAGTTCTATTGTTTCAGAAATAGCCAGAAAAATAAATAATTCAAGTTTTTTAATGGCAGATACTGACTATAGAGTTTTGAAAAAGAAGCATAGCAGGGTGCAGGTTTTTCATTTTGGGAAGGAAATTACTGGGCAAATGGGGACTGGAATGAATTTAGAGCTTGCAAAAAAAGCGGCAGAAAACGAAAAGGATAAAATTGAGAAAATATTCAAAGACCAAAACATATCTATTTTAATTATTTGTTTGGGAGGCGGAGTCGGTTCTGGAGCGGGACCAGTTTTTGCAAAAGCAGCTGGCAGTCAAAAACAAATAAGCATTGGCATATTAACATTGCCGTTTTCCTTTGAAGGAGAAAAAAAAGCAAAAATTGCGCGGCGTTCTTTAGAGGAAATAAGCCAGAACCTATCCGGCACTATTGTCATACCCAATGAAAAGATATTCCAAATAGTTGATAAAAAAACTCCTTTAAAAAAAGCGCTATCACAATTAAATCAAATTCTTATAGAATGGCTTGGGCAAGTAATGGAAATGATTTCAAAGCCGGGCTTGATAAACATTGATTTTGCAGACCTGAAATCCACTTTAAAAGGGCAAGGGAAAAAACTTGTTGTTAGGCAAATAACAGCGCGTGGCCCAAATAAAGCAGAAGAAATAATTAAAAAAATATCACAAAATGTCATTTTTGACTCTTTTCCAAAAGAAATTAAACATATTTTATTTAATATAACAGGAGGCAAAGATTTGGAGCTAAGAGAAGTAGAGGAGATAAGCAGGGCGATATCAAAAATTAACCGCAAGGCAAAAATAATTTTTGGTATTTCATATAGCCCGAAATATAAAGGAGCAATTAAAATAAGTCTGATAGCAACAGGAGACCAAGAGAAAAAAGAGGAAGAAAAGCGTAAGGGGCAGGGGATAAAAAAAATATTAAAAAAAGGCGAAAAAACAGCAAAAAAGGCGGCAAAGAAAAAGCCAGCAAAAGTTGTAAAAAAAGAACGAACCAAAGGGAAGGCGAAAAGAAAGCCCAAGAAAAAAACAAAAAAACAAGCAAAAAGAAACAAGACAAAAGAAGCAAAAAATAAAAGAAGAACATTAATTCCTGTTGCAAGGAAGAAGAAGATACGAAGAAGCGCATTAGAAATTAAAAAGGCAGAGAAAGAAACAAAGGAGCTCGGTTTGACGCCTGAACCGGAATGGGAAATCCCTTCGTTTTTAAGAAAAAAATAAAGAGATAATTAATAAAAATATGGAAGAAATAAAAAAAGCAATTATTCCCGCAGCGGGACTTGGCACAAGATTTTTACCAATAACAAAAATTATTCCAAAAGAGTTGCTTCCGTTGGTCGACCAGCCGACAATAAGATATCCTGTCAAAGAAGCTGCCTTGGCTGAAATAAGTAATATCATATTCGTTTTGTCAGACGGGAAAAAGAAAATTATTGAATACTTCAAGAGAGACAAAAAATTGGAAAGCATTTTAAAGGAACGTGGCCAAAAGGCTCTGCTTGAGGCATCAGTTAGAGCAAGTGAAGAATTTAAGGATATATCGTTTTCGTCCGTACTGCAACCATTGCCAAAAGGAGATGGAGATGCTATTTTGCGCGCCAAGAGGCAAATAGGCAAAGAGGCGTTCGCCGTTCTTTTCGCAGACGATGTTTTTGAAAGCAAGATTCCTGCTATAGCTCAGCTTAAAAATATTTTCCAAACAAGCCAAAAGCCAATCATAGGTTTAAAAAGGGTGGCGAAAGAAAAAATTTCTTCATACGGCGTTGTTAGTTTTGAAAAAATTGCAAACCGTTTATACAAAATAAAAGAAATAGTCGAGAAACCAAAGGCAGAAGAAGCTCCTTCTGATTTGGCTGCTTGTGGCAGATATGTTCTAACGCCTGATGTTTTTGACTTTTTGGCAAAAGCAGAACCAAATCAAAAAGGAGAAATAATTTTAGCCCAGGCGTTGCGAGATATGTTAAAGAAGGGAAGGTTAATTTATGGTTATGAAATTGACGGCCAATGGCTTGAATGTGGCAATAAGATAGAATGGTTAAAGTCAAACCTTTATTTTAGCTTAAAGCACCCAGAGTTTGGGCCCGCTATCCAAGAATGGTTTAAAAAAATAAAATAAGAATAAATATGCCTAATGGTTGTACATTATTTTAAAATATAGCTGTTATAAAAAATGGAAAAAATAGATAAAAATATTCTGAAAAAAATTTATAAGAAAAGAATTGGGGAATACCACAAATATGACGCTGGCCTTTTAATAGTTATTGGAGGCGGACAGTTTTATACGGGTTCTCCGGCATTAGCCGCCTTTGCCGCTTTCAGGGCAGGGGTTGATATGGTGAGAATACTTGCTCCAAAGAGAGCAGCAGATATTATTGCCTCAATCTCGCCAAATCTTGCCGCTTATCCTCTGAAAGGAAATTGGCTTGACGAAGAAGACCTTCAAACTTTAATTTCTATGAGCGAATCAGCCAAAATAGTCTCTGGCGGCAAAACAGCGGTAGTAATTGGCGGAGGTGTTGGCAGGTCAGAGGGAACAAAGCAAACGCTCTTAAATTATCTTAAAAAAATAGAGATTAAAGCAGTGATTGACGCAGACGGAATTTATACAATAGCAAAGGATATTGAATCTATCAGGGGAAAAAATTTTATAATAACGCCCCATCTTTATGAATTTTATGTTTTAACAAAAAGGGAAGTAATTAACCTTCCTTTGGAAAAAAGGATAGAAGCCGTTAGAGAAGAAGCGGAAAAACTTGGTTGTGTTATTTTGCTAAAGGGAGCAACGGATATAATTTCCAACGGAAAAGAGACGGCAATTAATGAAAGCGGTTCTCCGTATATGAGTGTTGGCGGAACAGGGGATACTTTGGCAGGAATAGCAGCTTCTTTGCTTGCGCGCGGAGTAGACCCGTTTTTAAGCGCAAAAGCAGCAGCTTTTATAAATGGAAAAGCAGGTGAAATTGCGGCAAAAAAGCTTAAAGCGAGCATGACGGCAACTGATTTAATAGACTATATTCCAAACGTTTTAAATAAAGTCTTCAGATAAAGTAGCAAATAAAAAAGGGCGCAAATATAAATAAAAATAATATTATATAAATTTATGGATTACCAACTAATTATAATAGGCGGTGGGCCAGCAGGAATAACAGCTGGCATTTATGCTGCCCGAAAAAGGATGAAAACGCTTTTAATTACAAAAGATTTCCTTGGCCAGATTGCCAATACTAGCCAGATAGATAATTACCCGGGATTAGCAGGAGTTTCTGGCCTGCAGCTGATGGAAAAATTTGAGGAAGATATTAAAAAATTTGAGATAGAAATAAAAGAAGGATACAAGGTTAATTTAGTCAAAAAAGACAGTCAAGGATTCTTAGTTGAGACAGAAGACAAAAAGACATTTAAAACAAAGGCTATTATTGTAGCTACAGGAAGAGATCCAAGGCCTTTGGAAATTCCGGGTGAAAAAGAGTTTATCGGCAAAGGAGTTTCTTATTGCAGCATATGCGACGCTCCGTTTTTTAAAGACAAAAACGTTGCTGTTATTGGCGGAGGCAATTCTGGATTTAGGGCTGCCCTTGACCTTGCAAAATACGCAAAGAGAGTTTCTGTTTTTGAATATTCAGATAAAATAATAGCTGACGAATTTTTTCAGGAACAAGCAGAAAGGCAAGAGAAAATAAAAGTTTATTTAAACGCAGAAGCAAAAGCCATAGAAGGAAACAAAAAGGTTCAAACTATTATTTATAAAGATAGAAAAACTAAAAAAACTTATTATCTGCCTGTTGACGGAGTTTTTGTCCAGATAGGCAGCGTGCCGGCAACAGCTTTTGTTAAAGGACTTGTCCAATTTAACGAACACGATGAGATTATAGTTGATCCAAAAACTTGCCAAAGCAAAACGCCGGGGATATTTGCCGCCGGAGATGTTAATGACGGCAAATGGAAGCAAGTTATAATTGCTTGCGGAGAAGGAGCCAGGGCCGCTTTGGCCGCTTACGAATACCTTCAATTAAAGCAATAAAGTTATAAATGAAAGAATTAAAAATACAATCTATTAAATCAAGGCAAATTTTAGATTCAAGGAGCAATCCAACAGTAGAAGTGGAAATTAAGACAGAAAAAGGAACCTTTTTTTCTTCAGTTCCATCAGGGGCTTCCAGGGGAAAACATGAGGCGATAGAGCTAAGAGACGGGAAAAAAGATTTTTTTGGCAAGTCGGTGAAAAAAGCAGTAAATAATGTTGAGGAAGTAATCGCCCAAAAAGTTATAAAAGAAAAATTTAAAGACCAAAAAGAATTTGACCAAAGGCTAATTGAAATAGATGGAACCTCAAATAAAAGCAAGCTCGGCGCAAACGCTATTTTAGCTGTTTCTATGGCTGCAGCCAGAGCTTGGGCGGCATCGGAAAATGTCCCCTTATATCAATATATTCTTGAAACTGGAAAGCAAATTTTTGGAATTCCTATTAAAGAGCCAAAAATGCCGAAAGCCTGTTTTAATATTCTAAATGGCGGGGCTCATGCTGGAAACGATTTGGATATTCAAGAATTTATGATTGTTCCCCAGAAAGACTCTTTTTCAGAGAACCTGCAAATTGCCTCAGAAATTTACCATACTTTAAAAAACATTTTAGAGAATAAGTTTGGCAAGAATGCTGTCAATGTCGGAGACGAAGGAGGATTTGCCCCGCTTCTTTCCAAGACAGAAGAAGCTTTAAGTTTGATATCAGAAGCAATAGAAAAATCAGGCTATAAAGACTATCTAAAAATAGGCATAGACGCTGCTGCTTCTCAGTTTTTTAAAGATGGAAAATACCTGCTTGAAGCAAAAGAAATGGACAGGGAAGAACTTTTAAACTTTTATAAAAAAATAGTTAATGATTTTCCAATCTTATTTATAGAAGATCCTTTTTCGGAAGAAGACTGGCAAGGTTTTGAACTTATTGAGAGGGAAATCGGCGGAAAAGAGGGAATATTTATTGTTGGCGACGACCTTCTTTGCACTAACCCTTCAAGAATCAAAGAAGCCCAAGACAGAAAAGCCTGCAATGCGATGATTCTAAAACCTAACCAAATTGGAACAGTAAGCCAGGCAATTGAGGCAGGAAAGCTTGCAAAAGATTTTGGCTGGAAAATTATTGTTTCTCACCGTTCAGGAGACACTTGCGACAGTTTTATTTCAGACTTTGCGGTTGGAATAAATAGCCAATTTATTAAAAGCGGAGCGCCGGCAAGAGGGGAAAGAATAGCAAAATATAACCAGCTTTTAAGGATAGAAGAGAGATTAAAAAAATAAAAAAGTGAACTTTAATAATGAAATATTTTGGCTATTATGAAAATGAAAAAGAAAATTCTTTTTATGGTTTTAGACGGGCTTTGCGATAGGAAGATAAAAGAATTGGGGGATAAAACTCCGCTTGAGGCGGCAAAAACTCCAAATTTTGATTGGCTTGCGAAAAATGGAACCTGCGGTTTATTAGAGCCGGTTTGGGCAGGAAAGTTTCCAACCTCAAAAGACACCCATCTTGCTCTCTTTGGATATAATCCGAAAAAGTGGACAATGGGAAGAGGGGCTTTTGAAGTTTTAGGAATTGGAATGAAATTAAAAAAAGGAGATGTAGCCTTAAGGGGCGATTTTGCAACGGTTGCCGATGATATGACGATTATTGACAGAAGGGCGGGAAGAATAAAAGATTCAAGCCCATTTGTGAAAAAAATACAGGGAATTGTAATAGATAAAGTAAAATTTATAATTAAAAAAGGTACCGGACACCGGGTTGGAGTGATAATGCGCGCAAGCGGCCTTTCGGAAAATATATCTGACAACGACCTTTATATAGAAGGGAAAAAGCCGCAAACAGTAAAGCCGCTTGACAGATCAAAAGAGGCCAAAAGAACAGCGAAAGTCTTAAATGAATTTTTAAGAAAAACGCATTTAATTTTAAAGGATTGTTCTTTAAATAAAAGAAGGCTACAGCAAGGCAAACTCCCGGTGAACTATTTACTTTTAAGAACAGCGGGTAAATTTAAGGAGCTTCCTGAATTTGAAAGAAAGTGGAAACTTAAACCTTGTTGCGTAGCAGGAGCAGGATTATACAAAGGCATAGGCAAAGTCTTAAAAATGGAATTGATTAAAGTAAAAGGGGCGACAGGTGAAAGCAATACGAATTTATCTGGAAAAATCAGGGCAGCGATAAAGTCTTTTTCAAAACATGATTTTTGTTTTTTGCACATTAAAGCTACTGATGATTTTTCCCATGACGGGGACTTCATAGGAAAAAAGAATTTTCTTGAAGAGGTTGATAAAAAAATAAAGCCGTTCTTGTCATTAAAAAATGTATTGATTATAATTACTGCAGACCACTGCACGCCTTGTAAGCTTAAAAAGCATTCTAATGACCCTGTTCCGGTTTTAGTTTATGGGCCAAGAATCAAAAAAGATAATGTGCATTCTTTTTCCGAAAAGGCTTGCAAAAATGGCGGTTTTGGAAAAATGCAAAGCATAAATTTTCTAAAGATGGTTTTAAAAATAATAAATTAAGTTTTAAAGATTATTTTTAGAATCTTTTTAGGAGATATATGACAAAAAACAAAAATATGAAGTTTAAAATGAGTAAAACAAGTTTAATACTATCAATAATTCTGGTAGCCATAATAGTTAGCGGGGCAGGCTTATTTTATTATCTTAAATATGGCAAAAAAGTTGATATTAGCAGCTGTTT
>JAGGTS010000016.1 GCA_021163625.1 bacterium
TAATAGACTGTCTGCTGTGTGCCGTCACTTTTTTGGGCCACATAATGGCCGTCAGCAAAAACTGTTAAAGGAAAAACAAAACCAATAAAAATTAGCAAACAAAGTAAAAGTGGAATAGTACTTTTTTTCATTTTAGGGGCCATAATTTCTTGTATTCTTCAGAGACTCTGTTTTAATAATAAGTTTTAGACAGAGAAAATCACAAAAAATATTTCTTGTTGCTTTACAATTCATACGCGGTTATTCTTATTTTGCACGCTTTTTTCGAAAATCAAGAAACTCTTCTCTCTGCTTTTCCGTTATCAATCGGAGTCGTGTTGGCACAGAATAGACTTTGCGCCAGTCAGAACGCAAAGTTTCAATCAAAATAGACTTAAATACCATTCAGTAATTGCAGCCATAATTGACTTTTCTTGCTGGCACCCAAACTAAATCAGCTCAAACTTTCACTATTATATTATTACCAAATTTAATTCACAAATCAAGAAAGAAAAATTTTAAATGCTAAATTTCGGCAGACGGGGCAAAGCCCCGCCTGCTTCCTCTTTTTCGCCTTTCGTTCGCCCAGTCCAACTCTTTGTAAGGACAAGACTGGGCGACCCTTCTAAATTTATTTATTTTTGAATAGAAATCATTGCCGATTTACCATTTTCAACATCTCCATTATTCCAATCGTGAATTGCCTTTTCTAATACTTGATACGAATAAGAATAATCAGCTCCTCTTTTAGTTCCAGGATCATTGGTAATAAATTCAGTCGGAGTATAACCTTTAACTACTAACATATGATAAATTGGACCTGGTGGCGTGAAGTATGGATTGTTCAGCAATCTACCTGCGGTAGGCACAATAACAGGATTTCCTCTAGCCAATTCTTTTTTAATGTCTTCTAAGGATATATCATAATATACCTTTACTTTATAACCATAATAATCTCTAATTAACTGAGCGGTTTGTTCGGTTGATGTGTCTTCATGAAAGCCATAGTTTTTCTTTTCGTATTCGACAAGAGCTAAAAGCTCCTTTCTTGCTACAGCCGGCTCAATAATGGTTTTACCCTCAAGATAGTAATGTGCCATTAAAACTGCCGCTTCCTCACAGGTATGATTAAAGGGATAGCTCCAATCACTGAATGGAGCCTGTAAAATAAAGGGAATTTCTAAATTTATCTCTTCAGGAACAGATAATTTTTGTTCAGTAGCTATTTTCTCAATCGATGGTTTTTTAGTAGCTTTCTCTTTCTCAACTGAATCAACCCCATTCATTTCTAGGGTTGGATTGAATTCATCCTCTCTTGGCCAATGATAATAAAGATAAATACCTTCAAAAACTAACCCTACCAATACCAAAACTAAAATTATTTCTAAAATTTTATCTATTTTTGATTTCATTTTATAACCACTCCACTGTACCCAAAAACTCTCCAATTCGTCAAGAAATAAGAAGAAGACCAATAGAGGCGACCTGCCAAGGGATCATTAATGATGATTTTTAAAGGGTTATCAACGCTTCCAATAAAACCAACAATAACCCTTACATGATCTTCTCTAACGGCTTTAATATATTTCCCCTCGGGAGTATGCCAAGAGCAATCATGAATTTCCTTAACCGGCAATGTTCCCCAAAAAATAACTGGATTACCTAATGCAATTTCTCTTGTTAAATCAGTTAACTTCCAGCCAGAAAAAGACTCTGCTCCTCTCCACTTATTCGCTGCCTTAGCTACTCTTGTCCAATAAACCCCATAGCCTGTAGCACAAATCTTGCCGTTTATATTACCTACAAAACCCTTATAGGGATCTCCCCATATACCATCCCGATGCGGAGTTGGATCATAGCCGATTTCTTTCATAATATCATCCTCTGAAATATAAACTCCTTTACCAGCTAAGGCCATTTTTAAACAGGCCGCTTCGCAAGACAGCTTATAGTCTTGCCAATCTAAAGGGATGTTAAGAAGAGTTATTTCGGGTTTTGATTCTGGTTGGGCTATTGGTGGAATTTTCGATTGAAGTTTTTGAAATTTGGAATCGTTCTCTAATTGGTTTTTGGCTGAAGGAATTTTTTTTACAGAAATTGCCCGGGTTCTAAAACTAAATGAAAAATTATTAGATAAACCAATTCCTATAGGAGAAACCATATTTTCTATTTTAACCTGGTACTGAGTATCTGGTTTGAAATCAATAGCTGGAGTAAAAACTAAAGTTCTAAAAAGGCGGTTTTTTATTAAAGGATTTTCAAATTTCCACTCGCCATAAGCTTTGGGAATAATAAAGTGATTGAGTGCCTGTCTCTTAACTGGTTTATTAAATTTTATTATTAAGAGAGAATTAAGATTAACTTCCTGGGCTTGATTAGATGGACTAATACTAATTACTCGCGGAGGTAATATAAAAAAATAAATACTTATTGGAATAAATATAATTCCGATTACAGCTCCAATCCAATATCTTATCCTCATAAAACAACTTTAATCACTTTTTAATATTTAACAAGGGACAATCCCCCTATAATAGACTGTCTGCTGTGTGCCGTCACTTTTTTGGGCCACATAATGGCCGTCAGCAAAAACTGTTAAAGGAAAAACAAAACCAATAAAAATTAGCAAACAAAGTAAAA
>JAGGTS010000043.1 GCA_021163625.1 bacterium
CAAAAAATCATAAGTTTGAAATTTCTAATTTTTCCGTAGAAGCTTGTTCAAAAAAAGAATATGGCGATTATGCCGCTAATGTTGCCCTAAAAGCGGCAAAGCGCTTAAACAAAGACCCGATGGAAATTGCAAAAATGATTCTTGCTAAAATTTCTTTTTTGGGTTTGGATAAGCATTTTAGCAAGATTGAAGCGGTAAAGCCTGGTTTTATTAACTTTTTTCTTCCAAAAAAATATTTCCAAAGCAAAGTTAAAGACATCCTAAAGAAAGGAGACAAATTTTGCAGGCTGAATATAGGAAGAAATAGGAAGGTAAATATTGAATTTATTTCTGCAAATCCTACTGGACCCTTAACTTTAGGCAACGGGCGCGGGGGTTTTTACGGCGATGCTCTTTCAAATGTCTTTGAAATGGCAGGATATAAAGTCGTAAGAGAATATTATTTAAATGATAGAGGGGAACAGATAAAAAAGTTGGGATATTCGTTGATTAATCCAAATAAAGCTTTCTATAAGGGAGATTATATTCTTGCCCTTTCAAAAAGGATAAAAAACAACGACCCTGTCCGAGCGGGAAAAGAGGGCTCAAGGATTATTTTGGAAGAGGCAATCAAGCCGCTTCTTAAAAAATCAGGGATAAGGTTTGATAAATATTTTTCAGAAGCAAGTCTGTATAATAAGGGAGAGGTTAAAAAAGTTTTAAGCATTTTAAAGAATAAAAATCTTGTTTATGAAAAAAACAAAGCGCTATGGTTTAAATCAAGCACGTTTGGCGATGATAAAGACAGGGTTTTAGTCAAGGCAGATGGCGAATACACATATTTTATCTCTGACATTGCCTATTTGAAAAATAAGTTTGAAAGAGGATTTTCTTTTTTAATTTATATCTGGGGAGCAGACCATTACGGTTATATCAAAAGAATGCAGGCAGCTGCGAGAGCGCTTGGGTATGACACGAAAAGAATCCATTTTGTTATTATCCAATTTGTTTCCCTTGTTGAGAATGGCAAAAAGACAAAAATGTCTAAAAGGAAAGGGTCTTACGTAACATTAAAAGAGCTTATCGATTTGGTAGGCCTTGATTTTGCAAGATTTTTATTTTTAACAAGAAGCCCCGGAAGCCATTTATTTTTTGACTTAAAGCTTGCAAAGGAACATTCTAAAAAAAATCCTGTCTATTATGTTCAGTATGCTTTTGCAAGAATTTGCAGCCTTATTAAAAAGGCAGAAAACTCTAAAATTTTAGGAACAAAGCCAAAGGTTAATTTATTAAATAGTCCCTACGAGATTGAATTAATTAGGAAATTAGTCGCTTTTCCGGAAATTATAGAAGAAATATCATTTGATTTGCAGGCGCAAAAGCTTCCAAATTACGCCTTAGAGCTTGCTGAGAAATTCCATCAGTTTTATACAAAATGCCAGGTTATTTCAAACGATAAAGAATTGTCAGAAGCGCGGTTAGCGCTGGCTTTGGCAACAAAAATTGTCCTTAAAAATGTTTTAAAAGTTATGGGCATATCAAGGCCAAAAAAAATGTGACTTGCTTTCCAATCCGCGATTGATATTTTTTTTAAGTGAATTATAATTTTTTATTAAATTATGGAAACAATATTTCCGGAAAAAGAAGAAAAAATAATAAAGTTTTGGAAAAGGCAAAAAATTTTTGAAAAAAGTCTTTTACAGCGCAAAAAGGCGAAAAGATTTATTTTTTTTGAAGGGCCTCCTTATGCGAACGGAAAACCGGGAGTTCATCACCTCTTGGCAAGGGCATTTAAGGATATTATTTTGCGGTATAAAACAATGCAGGGATTTTTTGTTGAAAGGAAGGCCGGATGGGACACCCATGGTTTACCGACCGAGCTTGCTGCTGAAAAGTCTCTTGGAATAAAAAACAAAAGTGATATTGAAAAAGTTGGGCTTAAAAAATTTTTGAAAGAATGCAAAAAGAATATTTTTAGCTTTAAAAAAGAATGGGAGGAGTTTACAGAGAGGATAGCCTATTGGGTCGATTTAAAAAACGCATATATCACTTGCTCAAACGATTATATAGAAACTTTATGGTGGATAATTAAAAAATTTTGGCAAAAAGGACTTTTTTATAAGTCAAAAAAGGTTGTGCCTTGGTGCCCTCACTGCCAGACTTCTTTATCAAGCCATGAGCTTGCCCAGGGGTATAAAAAGATAAAAGAAAATTCTATTTATCTAAAATTAAGGATAAAAGAGCCGAAAAAGGAGCTTGGTTTAAATGAAGACAGCTATTTGCTTGTTTGGACAACAACGCCTTGGACGCTTCCTGCTAATTTAGCTGTAGCTATAAATCCTGATTTTGATTATGTTCTGGCAAGACATAATGGTGATTATGTTGTCTTATCAGCGCAAAAAGCTGAAAAAATTTTTAAAAAGCAAAATGCTTATGAAGTTGTTAAGCGCATAAAAGGAGAAAAGCTAATTGGTTTAAAGTATGAGCCTCTCTATAAAATTCCCTTGAAAAACGGAATAGAAGAGAAGATGTACAGGGTTTTAGCGGCTGATTTTGTCTCCTTAGATGAGGGTACGGGCCTTGTTCATATTGCTCCTGCTTTTGGCGTTGAAGATTTTGAACTTGTTATCTCACGCAGATTAATCAAGCCTGAAGAAATTCCTCTTACAGTTAACGAGGATGGAACAATGAAAAAAGGGATAATTGGCCAAGGAAAATTTGTAAAAGACGCTGATGAAATTATTATAGCCGATTTGAAGAAAAGGAATTTGCTTTTTTTAGAAGAATTATATGAGCATGATTATCCTTTCTGCTGGAGGTGCCATTGGCCTCTTTTGTATTATCTTCATTCTTCTTGGTTTGTTGCTGTGTCAAAAGTTAAGAACCAGCTTATAAAAAACAACAGCGAAATAAATTGGGTTCCTTGGTACCTTAAAACGGGAAGATTCGGAAAGTGGTTAGAAGAGGCGAAAGATTGGAATTTTTCAAGAGAAAGATATTGGGGGGCTCCGTTGCCTGTTTGGGAGTGCGAAAAATGCAGTCACATTGATGTGATAGGAAGCAAAAAGGACCTGTTAGATAAAACTTATAGCAGCAACAGTTATGTTGTTATGCGCCATGGATTTTCCCAAAGTAATGCGTTGAGATTATTAAGTTCAAGCGAGACTAAGTATCCGCTGACTGAGAAAGGCAAAAAACAAATAGAAAAGTCGGCAAAGTTATTAAAGAACCAAGGTATAGACTTAATTTTTTCTTCAACGGTTTTTAGGGCAAAGCAAACAGCCAAAATAGTTTCAAAGCAGCTGAAAATCAAGCCGCAATTTTTTAAGGAATTAAACGAAATAGACTTTGGCTTTTTTGAAGGAAAGCCTATTGGTAAATATAGGGCTTTCTTTGATAATCCAAAAGAAAAACTTTTCAAAAGGCCAAAAGGAGGCGAAAATTGGAACGATGTTAAAGTTAGAATCTATAAATTTTTAGAAAGGATTGACAAGAAATATAAAAATAAAAAAATTCTTTTAATAAGCCATAAGGCTCCAATCGTTCTATTAAGGGCTGCCTGTCTTGGGTTAAACGATGAAGAGATTTTGGAAAATATAAAGGATTTATCTCAAAGGACAGGACAGTTTAAAGCATTAAAGTTTAACAAACTTCCATATAATGAAAAAGGCGAGATAGATTTCCACCGTCCTTATATCGACAAGGTTGAATTTCTTTGCGAAAAATGCGGTTCAAAAATGAAGAGAGTAAAAGAGGTCGCTGATGTTTGGTTTGATTCAGGCGCAATGCCATTTGGCCAAATTCATTATCCTTTTGAGAACAAAAGCCTTATAGACAAAAGAAAATTTTTCCCGGCAGATTTTATTTGTGAAGGCATAGACCAAACAAGAGGCTGGTTTTATACCCTTCTTACTGTTTCAACTTTGCTTGGTTTTGGCCCTCCATACAGAAATGTTGTTTCGCTCGGAATTGTCCTAGACCAAAACTCCCAGAAAATGTCAAAGTCAAAAGGGAATATTATAGATCCTTTTTATTTGGCAAATAAATATGGGGCAGATGCAGTGCGTTGGTACTTTTACACCGTAAACCAAAGCGGCGAGCCAAAGCGGTTTTCAGAAAAGGGAGTGGAATCTGTTTTAAAAAAGTTTCTAATGACCTACTGGAATTCTTTTCTTTTCTTTAAAACATATGCTACCGGGAATATTAAGAAAAAAGAATTTGCTAAGGTGGGCAAGGAAAATGTCTTGGACAGATGGATTATTTCAAAGACAGAAAGCTTGATTAAGAGTACTACAGAGAAACTTGATAAGTTTAACATTGTTTCTGCGGCAAGGGCAATTAACGATTTTGTCGTAAATGACCTTTCTCTTTGGTATATAAGAAGGTCGAGGCAACGTTTTCAAAATCCCGAAAATCAAAATCACTTAGAAGAAGCTTCAAATGTTCTTTGGCTTGTTCTTCTGACTTTAACAAAAATTACGGCTCCTTTTATCCCGTTTTTGAGCGAGGAAATTTATCAAGTTATTGGCGATAAAGAAAGCGTTCATTTGGAAAACTGGCCAAGGGCAGATGAAAAATTGATAGACAAAAAACTTGAATTGGAAATGGAGAGAGTGAGAATGCTGGCCCAAAAGGCGCTTGCAAAAAGGGCTTTTGCAAAAATAAAGGTGCGTCAGCCGCTTTCTCTCTTGAAAATTAAAGACAAGGCCCTCAAAGGAAGAAAAGATTTGCTTGATTTAATTTGCGAAGAAGTTAATGTAAAAAAAGTTGTCATTGACGAGGATATTAAAGATGAAGTGGAATTAGATACGACTGTTAACAGCCAGCTAATAAACCAAGGAATGGTTAGAGAGACAATTCGTTTTATCCAAAATTTAAGAAAAAAAGACGGTTTAACGCCTGAGGATAGGATTTTGATAAAATATGAGGCTTTGCCGAAATTGTCAAAACTTTTAGAAGAGAACAAAAAGATAATATGTAGCCAGACAAGAGCAGCTGACCTTATCTTTGAAAAAGCAAAAAAACATAATTTTGCTAAATTAACGGTCGGCAAATACGAGTTATCCATAGCCATCAAAAAGCTTTAGCAATTATAGCAATAGCTATTTGTTTTTTGGTAATGTTTTATTCATCTGCGTTTTTTGGAATATTTTTCGGCATTTTTGCTGTCTTTGCTGCTGATGCGTTTGGATAGCGGCAGAATTTAAAAATATGTTTGGTAAAAAATCTGAAGATAAAAAAAATAATCATAACGGCTTTTTTTCAAATAAAGAATATATTTCAGAGGAAGAATTTCGCAGGAAAATGAGAAATTTTTTCCCAAAAGATTATGAATTAAGGAGCCATTTTGACAGCGAAAAAAGGGAAGAAATCTCAAAAGATTTGTTTGGCAAAGGGTACGGCTCTTATTTGACAAAAAGTGAATATCGCAAAAGAATTAGAGAACTTGAAAGGAAAAAGACATATTCAAAAAGTGTTGACGAGAAAATAGAAATTAGAAGAAAAATAAAATTACTAAAAGAATTTTTCGGATTTTAAAAATTGAATTAGTATGTTTATTCGTTATCGGACAAGAGCGGTCTTTTTTAAAAAAGAAAATTTAAGAGAGGCAGATAAGCTTTTTACAGTATATACAGAAAAATTTGGAAAGATTCTTGTTTTAGGAAAATCTATCAGGAAAATTAAATCAAAACTTGCGGCTGGCACCCAGCTATTTTGTCTTTCAGAGATTGAGTTTATTCAAGGCAGAGCATATAAAACCTTAACTGATGTCATATTGATTAATAAGTTTGAGAAGGTTCTAACAGACTATCAAAAGCTGGAATTGGCTTACGAAATGTCAGATAACCTAAATTCTTTTTTGCCATTAGAGCAAAAAGACCTTAAAATTTGGCAGTTGCTCCTTTCTTTTTTAAAGAATTTTGACAATTTTTCTTTGAATTGTCAGGATTCTTGCTTTGAAAAGCATCTATTTTATTATTATTTTTTTCTCTGGAATTTTTTTTCCGCCTTGGGATATAAACCGCAGCTTTATTCCTGCTTGATTTGTAAGAAAAGGCTTTGCGGAAATTCATTTTGGTTTTTAACAAACCACGGCTCGATTGTATGCAAGGATTGTTTTAGGGAAATTGACTCTAAGATGCAAAAAGAGGCAATAAAAATAAGCCCTGAGACGATTAAAGTTTTAAGGGTTTTTCTGGAATCGAAATTTGATATAATCAAGAAAATAAAAGTTCGGAGGGCTGATATAGATGAGCTTAAGGTTGTCTCAACCAACTACGCCCTTTCCATAAATAGTTTTCAAGGGAAGCAAAATAAGATATAATAAAAAGCGTATAAAAATAAAAAAAATATGAAAAGAGCAGTAATAATTTTTCTTTTAATTTTATTTATTGGCGTTGGTGTTGCCGGATTTTGGTATTGGAATAAAAACCAATACTCAAAGGAAATTTTAAAGCTTGAAATTTTAGGGCCGGAAGCTGTTCAGACAGGAGATAATATTGAATATTTGGTAAGATTTCAAAACAATGGCGATGTCAGGCTAGAAAACCTTAATCTCTCTTTTGTATTTCCAGAAAACTCTATTCCCGAAAACGGCCAATCTCAAAGGGTGGTAAAGAAAATAGACTCCGATCTCTATCCCGGCCAGGTAAAAACTTTTTATTTCAGAGCAAGAATTTTTGGGGCAGAAGGAGACATCCTCCAAGCAAAAGCTTATTTGACCTATAGGCCAAAGAATTTGCAGGCAACTTATAAGTCGGACACAAGTATAGCTACAAAGATTAAATTTGTCCCGTTGCCGTTTGAATTTGATATGCCATTAAAGGTTGAAAATGGCCAGGAAATGTCATTTTCTTTGAATTATTTTTCAAATAGCATTGATTATACAATTGAGGGTTTAAGGGTTAGGATGGACTATCCAGAGGGGTTCCATTTTATAGAATCATCTCCAAAAGCGCTTGACCAGAAAGAGTGGGACATTAAACCGCTTTCAAAAGGCGATGGCGGAAGGATAGAGATAAAAGGCGATTTAAATGGCAGCGAAGGCGACCAGAAAATATTTAGAGCAGAACTTGGCATAGTGATAAACGGACGGTTCGTCCTTCTAAAAAATGCTGTTCAATCAGTAGAAATAGGCCAGCCGTCGCTTTATATTTCCCAGATGGTAAATTCATCCCAAAATTACATCGCAAGTCCGGGCGACTTTCTTCACTATGAAATCTTTTTCAAAAACATCAGCCAAAAGCCTATCCAAAAAAAGTTCCTTTTTGTAAAAATGGACGGCGACTTTTTTGACATCTCAACTCTAAAGTCTGAAAACGGGCAGATAGGGCGCGGCGACAACACTATAGTCTGGGACTGGAAAGAAGTGCCTTCTTTAAAGTTTTTAGATGTAGGCCAAGAAGGTGAAGTTGAGTTTTGGGTAAAGCTAAAAGATGAAATTGAAAATAAAATTAAAAATCCTGTTTTAAGAGATGAAATTTCTCTTGGCCGCTTGCAGAGAGTTTTTGAAATAAAAGTAAACTCGTCAGTTGAGCTTTGTCAGAAGGTTTATTTTAACGATGAAGTTTTTGGGAACTCCGGGCCGATTCCTCCGAAAGTTGGGAACCAAACAACTTATACTGTTTTGTGGCAGGTTAAGAACTCCTATAATGACTTGGCGAATGTAAAAGTTAAAGGGCGCTTGCCCGATAATGTTGTTCCTAGCGGAAAGCTTTTTCCAAAAGATGCAAAATTTACTTATGATTCAGGCTCAAAAGAGATTATTTGGAATATAGGCGATATGCCTGCTTTCCAAACAACAAGTACGCCTTTAACTTTAGCATTCCAAATAAAGTTTATTCCAGCAGAAAGCCAAAAAGGGACAACCCCTGACTTAGTTGAACCTGCGAAAATAATTGCTGAAGACAAATGGACCTCGGATGTTATTGAAGGCGACGCTGATGCTGTGAACACCACTTTGCCTGACGATAAATCAATGACAAGGGATAAGGGAAAAGTGTCTGGTTAAGTTAATTTAAAGGATAATGGTAATTGGAAACCAGACTTTTAGTTTTGCTCCTTGCTTTGTCATTTTGCTTTTTGCTTTTTAATTTTTAATTTTTATTCATCATATGGTTTCGATGCAGACAATTGTTTCTTATTGCAAAAGGAGGGGGTTTATTTTTCCTTCTTCTGAAATCTACGGCGGATTTTCAAGCTCTTATGACTATGGGCCTCTTGGCGTGGAGCTAAAAAGAAATATAAAAGAGCAATGGTGGAGTTCTATGGTCCGGGAAAACGG
>JAGGTS010000003.1 GCA_021163625.1 bacterium
TCTGGTAACCTTAAATCCTGGCCAGTTTGCCGATGTCCATTTGGATATTGGAAAACACCAGATAAAGGCCCAGGAAATTGTAAGAACAATTTACGGGCCGCGGGTTGTCGGAGAAGCAGTGCGGACATTAGTGGTTGACGGCAGGATGGAAGACAACAAGTATGGATGGACACTTTCATTTTCAGAGGGCCAGTTCCGTCCGACGTACTGACGCATTACTTCCTTTTTTATAGGGCAGACTTGTCTGCCCTTTTTATTTTATTATTGACAAATATAAAAATGTATGGTAGTTATTTAATCGCAAACATAGTTTGTGTTTTGTCCTTTAAAAATAAAAATAAAAGAAAGGAGGAATAAAAATGAAAAAAATGGTAGGTATCGGGTTGGTTTTAGTGCTTTTTTTATTTTCAACAGAGTTGTTCGCCCAAGAGGGCATTTGCTGGACAAGAATAATTAATGGGCTGCAAAGCCCTGTTTCGGTTAAGATTGATTGGCATAAGGAAATAGTTCTTGCTCCTGAACTTGAATTTGAATGCTATCTCAAGCCGGGGATGCACACAATCCTTATCAAAGAGCTATATCCGGCTGGGTATAACACAAAAGCAACACGAAAACATATAAAAAGAGTTTTTTACATTGATCAGGAGAGAGAAAAACTTGTATGGCGAATCTGTAAAGATAATTTCATTCCAACTTACTAAGGATTAACGCTTTGGGAGTGGCTTAGGGCAGACTTGTCTGCCCTTTTTTATTGACATAAAAAGCAGGATATGATAGCTTTTTATTGCTATTTAAAAAATAAATAAGGAGGAAGCTATGTCTAAAAGAAGAAAAGTCGTTTTAGTGGTGGATGATGATGGGTCTCTGAGGAGTATTCTTAAAGAATATTTGACTTTTAAAGGATTTTCCTGTTTAACTTGCAGCGGCTATGAAGAGGCAGTTGAATGGCTTAAGGAAAATATTGCTGACATTGTAATTACAGACCTGCGAATGGATTTTAAAGAAGCCGGCTTTATGCTTATAGACTGGATTAGGAATCAGGCTAATATGGATATTCCTATTATTTTAATGAGTTCAGTGAAACCAGCCAATGAGGACAGCGGCGGTTATGATTATTTTATTGAAAAGCCATTTTCTTTGAACGAGATAGAAAAAGTAGTAAAATCCTTTTTTGAGTAAATTTTAAAAGGCCCTATTATAAGGGTCTTTTTATTTTTCTTGGATTTGAATTAAGAAATTAAATTGTTAAGCCCATGCTTTTCTTTATCTTTTTCATTTTTTTAAAAGCAATAACTTGCGCTTTTTTTCTTCCTTCATCTAATATTCTTTTTAAGGATCCCCCATCTTTTTTAAACTTTTTCTTTTCTTCTCTAAAAATAGCCAATTTTTCAATTAAGAGGTCGGCCAGATTTTCTTTAAAAAACTTATAATTTTTTCCTTCAAATTTTTTTTCAAGCCTATTGATAGGGGTTTCCGAGAAGAGGCTGTAAATCGTCAGAAGATTTGAAATGCCGGGTTTTAATTTTGGGTTATACTCTATTTTTAAGCCTGAATCTGTTTGGGCGGACATAATTTTTTTCTTTATTTCTTCTGGAGAATCAAATAAAGTAATATAGCTTTTTGGGTTTTTGTCGCTTTTTGACATTTTCTTTGTCGGTTCAGTAAGGGACATAATTTTTTCTCCTGTTTTCGGTATGAACGCTTTTGGAATTTTAAAAACATTACCAAATCTTTTATTGAAATTTCTGGCGATAAGCCTTGTCATTTCAAGATGCTGGGCTTGGTCTTCCCCAACCGGGACAACATCCGTATCATAAAGCAAAATATCGGCAGCCATTAAGATAGGATAATTTAAAAGCCCTGCATTTATATTCTTTGGATATTTTTTTGCTTTCTCTTTATACTGAGTCATTCGTTTTAGTTCGCTAACAGGAGTTACCACTGACAACAGCCAGTTTAGTTCAGCATGCTCTTTTACTTGCGATTGGATAAAAATAATTGATTTTTTTGGATTAATGCCAGCGGCAAGGTAAGCAATTACTTTCTCAAAAATTTTTTCTTCTAATAAACTCGGGTTATACGGTACGGTTAAAGAATGCAGGTCAACAACGGAAAATATGCATTCATTTTTTTCTTGAAAAGACACCCACTGCATTAGTGAGCCTAAGTAATTTCCAATATGAATTTTTCCGCTTGGCTGTATGCCGGAAAATACTCGCATAAAATTTATAAAATAAATTGCTTGCAATTATATTTTAACAACTTTTTTTGCGTAAGCAATGCAAAATTAAACCTGGATAATAACCGGCAAAAGAATTGGCCTCCGTTCTGTTTTTCGGAAAAGAAATTCTGACAGCTCTCTTTTCACTTCATTTTTAATATAGTCCCAATTTATTGGCTCGCTTGAGTTTGCCATTCTATTTATTGTATTTATTGTCCGTTTCCTCGTTTCTCTTAGCAAGTTTTTTGATTCTTTTAGATAAACAAAACCCCTTGAGATAATGTCCGGAGAGCCTTTTACTTTGTTTGTTTTTGAATCAACAATGGCAATAATGACAAAAATTCCATCTTGAGCCAAAGCTTGCCTGTCTTCTAATACCACTTTGTCAACTTCGCTAAGGCCAAGCTTGCCAATCATTATAGAGCCTATTTGAACTTTGTTTTTTTCAAGGTAAATTTTATTTTTCCTTAAATTTATTATATCGCCGTTTTCAGCGACGACTATATTTTTCTTTGGCACTCCTTGGCCCTGAGCAAGTTCAGAATGTTTCACAAGCATTGAATATTGGCCATGGATTGGCATAAAGAATTTTGGGTGCATAAGTTTTATCATTTGTTTTAGTTCTTCTTGATGCCCGTGGCCGGACGCATGGATATCCATCATTTGGGAATGGTAGACTGTCGCTCCTTGGCGGTAAAATTCGTCTTTAAGCGCCTGGACGTTTCTTTCGTTTCCGGGAACGACAGAAGAAGAGAAAATAATTGTATCTCCACGCTTCAATTTTAAAAATCTGTATTCTTTTGTTGCTATTTTCATCAAGGTTGCCCTTTTTTCTCCCTGCGCTCCCGTACAACAAAAAGTTATCATTTTATCGGGTAATTTCGGGATTTGATTTGGCCTTACCATTGTTTGTTTCTCTGTTTTTATATACTTTAGCCTTCTTGCTATTTCAATGTTGTCTTTCATACTTAAGCCGTCAACTATTACTTTTCTTTTATATTTTTCAGAAAGGGCGATTATTTGTTGAATTCTGTTCAAATGCGAGGCAAATGTTGATGCAATAATTCTGCCCTTAGCCTGCTTGAAAATTTCTTCAAGATTCTCAAAAATTGTTTTTTCGCTTAAAGAATGGCCCTCGTTTTCTGCCCCGGTTGAATCTGACATTAAAAATAAGACGCCTTTGTTGCCCATTTCTTCAAGTTTCTTGAAGTCAGTTGGAAGATCATTTATGGGGCTTTGGTCAAATTTAAAGTCAGAAGTGTGAACGATATTTCCAACAGGAGTTTTTATAAAAAATCCAAGATTTTCAGGAATATTGTGGTTTTGCCTAAAAGGCGTAATTTTAAAAGGTCCTAGCGAAAATGATTTTGAATCTTTAATTTCTTCTACTTTAAGTTTTGCTTGGTTTGGAAAGTTTTCTTGCCTTTTTAAGATAATTCCTTTTGCAAGCGGGCTTGCATATAAAATTGGATTTCCTATTTTTGGCTGGATATAAGGAATTGCTCCAATATGGTCGTAATGGCCATGGGTGAAAATTGCGCCGAGTATATTTTTCTCTTTTCCTCGCAGATAAGAGATATCAGGGATAATATAATCAATTCCGAAAGAGCCATCATCGGGCATTTTAAAGCCCATATCAATAATTAGAATAAGCCCCTTATACTCCATTAGCATCATATTTCTCCCAACCTCGCCAAGGCCGCTTAAAGGGATAATCCGTAAGATATCTTCTTTTATTGGCGATGTTTGTTGATTAGTTTCTATTTTGTTCATAATTAATTTTTCTTTCCAAAGATATTTTTGTTAAACCAAAAGCGAATTTTGGTTTGGCAATAGACCAAGGAAAGTTTTTTATAGAAAAGATGTGTGTGTGCCGCGGGAGAGATTTGAACTCTCACCCCAAAAATGGGATAGGGTCCTGAACCCTACGCGTCTGCCAGTTCCGCCACCGCGGCTTTAAATAACTTAACCTCCAAAAAAGAGATTTTTTATTCCTTCATTTTCTTTTTAAATGTTTCTACTATTTTCACGGGGGCAGGGTCTACTTTATTTTCTTTTGCAAGGTAGTATGTCAGCCAATCGCCGAAAATGCTGGTCGAAAAAACTTTCTCTAAAAAGTTTTTTCCTTTGATGTCTATAACTTCAACTTTTATTTTTTTTGAACGAATGATTTGAGCCGTTAATTTTATTCTTTTCAGAATTCTGGCTTGGTCGTTTTTATCTCGGAGGATAATGACATAATAAATATTTTTTATTTTTGTAAAACCAACCATCTCGTTGTGGTTCAATTCCGGGAAATAATTCCAAAAAGCCATTGTCTTTGAATTTTCATTAAATTTTATTTTCAACATTCTGGCTAAAGTTTTAAACCTGTGGGAAGCATAAATTAAAGGTATTTTCCCAGACATTTTTTTAGCAAGATTTATGGCCGGTTTTTCAAATTCTAATGGATTGAGGTTTTTTGCCATTTTCTTAATTTCGTTTGATTTGTCGCTGATTACTTTTGAGTTTGACAAAACTTTTACTAAACCAGAAAATAAGTATCCTGTTGCTTGTCTGGGCTGTATTTTCTTGCCCTTAATTTTCACAAATGGCTTTCTGTATTTTTCGGCCAGCTTTTCTAGTTTGCCGTTGCGGCTGATTGCGATAACTTTTATTTTTTTGGCAATTGCTTCCTTATAGGCAGAAATTGTCTCTTCTGTATTGCCAGAGTATGATATGCATACCAGCAAACTATTTCTATCAGCGCAGTAGGGCAGGTTGTAATTTCGCCAAAGATAAATAGGAATCTTTGTTTCTTTTTCAAGGTAATCTCCTAAAATTTGGCCCGGCAGAGCGCTTCCGCCCATGCCACAGATTATAATCTTGTTGAATGTCCCATTTGCCCTGATATTTTTTGCAAATTCCAATCCCTGTTCAAATTGGTTCGGAAAATTTATAATATCCTGTCTCATATTTTTGTTTTATGCTTTACTATTTTGCTAAGCAGTTAACCAGTTAGCTGAATATGCCAGACAATACATCTAATCTGGTTAACGCTATTTCCAAACCCTTTTTGTTTTTGAATATAAGTTTTCAATGTCAGAAAACCTTTTTGACGGTTGAGTTATCTTTTTAAAGGCAAACCCTTTTATGCTGGAAGACAAGAAATACGGGTAATCACATTTTGCAAGGAATATCGCAGGCATATCAGCAAGTAAAATTTCTTGGAATTTTTCTAAATTTTCTTCCCTCTCTTTTTCGTTTAAAGTTTCTCTTGCTTTTTCCAGAAACTCGTCAGCCTCTTTCGAGCTGTAGCCGCTGACATCTTGGCCTGGATATTCTTTTTGGCTTGAATGCCAAAAAGAAAATGGATCTGGTATCATTTCAAGGCTTTCTCCTAAAATAAGCACCTGAAAGTCTCTTTTTCCCAGAACATCTGTTTTCAAATCTGAAAGGTTCACTTCTCTGATGCTAACATCAGCCCCTATTTGTTGCCATTGTTCTTTAAGCGTAGCGGCAATTTCAGTTGCGGGGAATTTGTCAACCGTAGTTATTGTAAATTTTAGCGGCGTCGTTTCTTTTGGAACTTTAAAGCAGATATCGTTAAGTTTTTTTATTGTTGATGGTCCGACTTTGCCAGTTCCTTTTTTTAATCCATTTGGAGTTAAAATTTCATTTGCGTATTTTTCTTGGAATCTTATTACCGCTGCTCTTGTTTGCTTTCCAAAATATCCAGATATTGTTCCTTCGGGATAGATTTCGCTGTCTTTTGCCAGGCATTTTTGGAGCTCTTGGACTGCTTTTCCTCTGTCGCCGTATTCAAGCCTGTCTTTGAATAAAAATTGTGGCTCTTTTTCTATAACCTTTTCCCTTTTTTTTGTTGTCTGGTTTAACTTGAATCCAATTTTATCTAACAGATTTTCTGCTTTTGTTATATTATAGCTATAGTCTTGCGATGGTTTTTTAAAACCAAAGAAATCCGGTAGGATTGGAGACTTAACAATTTCTCCTTTTTGACAACAAGTTTTTTTAAGTATTTCTTCTTTGTTTACCGCAAAAGCAAGAGCCTTGCGCAAGTCTTTTTCCAAAAAGATATTTTCTTTTTCCTTATTTTCGTAAAGATTAAATATAGCGGCGAAGTATTTTGGCAGGGACATAAAATAAGCATGAAATTTATTGTTGTCTACAGCTTTTATGTAGTTGCAGTCAGTTAAAGAAAATCCTTGAATCTCACCTTTATTAATTTTTGAAAAAAGGTCTTCCTCATCCCTACAAAAGACAAAATTTATTTCCTCAAAAAATGGTTTTTTTGAGTAATAATTTTTGTTTCTTTCAAAAACCATTTTTTCTATGAATCCTGACTTATCTTGAATTATTTTTTTAAATTTAAACGGCCCTGACCCAACAAGGTATTTTTGAGAAACTAAAACCCAAGGCAGGTTATTTGGGTCAATGTTTTCAAATATATGCTCTGGTATTATTTTTAAAGTTAGTCTTTCTAAAAAATCAGAGGTTTTCTTCTGTAATGTAAATCTGACAGCTTTTTCTGAAAGCTTTGTAACTTTTACTCCAAGCCAGCTTGTTCTCAATGGGCTTTGGTATTGCTGGTTTTGGATTACGTCAATAGTGAAGAGAACGTCGTCTGCGGTGAGCGGTTTGCCGTCATGCCAATAAGCATCTTTTAGATAAACATCTATTGTCTTTCCATCGTCGCTAATTTTATAGTCTTTTGCTAAATCTTTCACTATTTTGCCGTCAGGAGCGTATTTCATTAGGCCGGAGAAAAGAATTTCAACAAGGTCTCTATCAACATCGCGGGAGGAAAGGTAAATTGGGTTAATAAACCTCGGTTGACCGATTACACCCTCGGTGTAGCTCCCGCCATACGCAGGAACAATTTTCGTATTGTTTAAATAAAAATTTGAGGAAAGGAAAATTCCACAACCTAAGGCAATTGAAACTAGGACTAAAAAAAATATCTTTTCTTTTTCTGACAAAGCTCTAAAAAAATGCTTCCATTGGTAAAGCGATGGCAAAGAGCGGCGCCTCTCAAAAAAATTCTTTAGAGCCTTTAAGAATCCATTATTTTCTTTTTGGAAAAAGTCTTTCAAATTAGTCTTGCCCATTAAACAAAAATGCTGATAAGTGAAACAGCAATGAATAGAACAGCAAGTATTATAGTTGTTAGAAACAAACTTTTCTCAAAACCTCTTCTTTTTGAATAAAATTCTCCTCCTCCGCCAAATGCTGAACCAAGGGCTTGCCCTCTCTGCTGTAAAAGTATGCATATTATAAGGAGTGAAGAAATAATAATCTGAGTGACTAGTAAAATATTTTTCATAAATATGCTTTAATAATAAAAATTTGAGCAAATGTTGGTTTTTATCATTTTTTTCTTTTTGCAAATTTTGCCATCAATCCGCTCGTGAGCCAAACCAGAATAGTTGTCCAAAAAAGCGCCCCAAGCCCTTGAATATTCAATTCTTCAAAAAACACATCGGTAAGCCAAACCATTGCCATGTTTATGACTAAGCCAAAAAGTCCGAGGGTGATTAACTTTAAAGGAAAAGCGACTATTTCAATGACTGGCTTTACAAACAAGTTAATTATACCAAGAAAAATTGCCGCAAGGAAGATTACTTTAATTTTTTGCTGAAAATCTCCTTTAATAGTGACCCCGGGAACCAAGAGAATTGCCAGGTATAAGGCTAAAAAACTGGCAGCAATGTTAAGCAAAAATCGCTTCATTGTGATGGTTTATCTTATTATATTTTCGAGACTTAGTCAAGATTCTCGGCCTTAAAACTGTCGCGACAACATACTTGGGCAATTTGTGCTTGCCCTTGGCAAGCGCACATCCTTAGCAACTTATTTTTCAGAGATGGAGTCGCTGGGAAAAACCCGAATTCCTAAATCCGAAACCCGAAAAAATACCAAATTCCCAATGACCAAATGTTTTTATTATTGTTCATTGGTCATTTTTTCGTCATTCGTCATTCGGGTTTCGTCATTTACAAACTATTTTGATTGTAATTTGAAATTTAGAATTTGTTAGTAGCTTGGAGGTATCTGCCAGAGCTTTATTATGTACTCGGCAATTTCTTTAAAAAGAGGAGCGGCGCAGCGGCCTGCTGTTATTACATTTTTCGGATTATCTAATTTTATAAGAATTAAAACTTTCGGATTTAGAGCGGGAAAATAGCCAATAAAGCTCTGAATCGTTTTATCTTCAGAGTACCCGCCGCTTTTTAAAGGAACCTGCGCGGTCCCTGTTTTTCCTGCAATAAAATATCCTTCCACCTTTCCACGCCTGCCAGAACCCTCGTTTACAACGCTTACAAGCATCGAAGTAATCTTTGCAGCAGTATCTTCTGAAATGACTTTCCCTTGGTTCTCTGGTTTATTTTTAATTATTGTCCCATCAGGAGCAATTATTTTGTCCACAACATAGGGCTTCATTAAATTTCCATTATTTGCAATAGCGCCAAAAGCCCTTACAAGCTGAATAGGAGTCACCTCAACCCCTTGGCCAAATGAAGCAACAGCGAAATCGCGGGGCCATCCATGGACTAAATTTTCATTTGAAGACACCTCTTCGCCTTGAATGTCAACTCCTGTTTTTTTAAAAAAACCAAATTTATCCAAATATTTAAGAAAGAGAGAATCGCCAAGCTTTTGTTCAACAAAAACAGCGCCTGTGTTAATTGACATTTCTAAAACTCTTGTCATTGTCTCTTTTCCCCAAACTCTTCTTTCAAAATTATAAATTGGCGGACCGCCAAGCTTGACATAGCCTTTGTCTTCGTACTCCGTATCAGGGGTTATAAGGCCTTCTTCCAGGCCGGCAGCCATTGTAAAAGCTTTAAAAACAGAGCCCGGCTCAAAAAGTTTTTGGACAGAGCTATTGGTAAATAAATCAAAATTTTTATAGTCTGAAAAACGATTCGGGTCAAAATTTGGAATTTCAGCCATTGCCAAAATTTTTCCAGTTGACGGCTCTTCCACTATCACTTGGCCAGAATCAATGTCCCATTTGTCTTTTGCCTCTTTAAGCAGTTTTTCGGCAAAATATTGGATATTATAGTCAATTGTAAGATAGATATCGCTTCCCTTCCTCTGCCAAGCCGCATTATCATTGCTCAATGCACTTTTATCCGAAAATGAAGAAAAATCAAAAAATTTAAACGGAGATTTCCTTCCGCTTAAATTCCTGTTTGGCTTCAAAAAATTATCGTAATACCCCTCAACACCGTATTGCCCCTCCCCGTCCTTATTAACAAAGCCAATAAGGTGGGAGGCAAATTGCTTTTTGGGATAAAACCTAACCAAAATTCGCTCTGAATAAACACCTTTTGGATTTTGCTTTTTGATTTCCTTTAACTGCTGTTCAGACACTTCTGTTCTAAAAATTTTATTCTCTTTGATGGAAGCAGAAATTTCTTCTTTGCTTACTCTAACTATTTTTGCCAAAAGATTTTCGTTTTCCTCTAAATTTTTCCTGCAGTTTTCATCGTCTTGAGCGCATCCAAATATGTAAATTACGTTTCTTTCTTTTGTTTGGGCAAAAGGCAAATTGTTTCCGCTTAAAAAAATATCCCCCCTCTTTCCTTCTGTTCTGCTAACCAATGCCTGCTGTCCCAAAGCTAAAGCTTGGTAATACTCCCCATTTTTTATCTGCAACACATATAAGCGCCAAACAATCACTCCGCTGATTAATACAAAAAAACCGATTATAAAATTTATTCTCCAGTTTTTCATTACTCAATTATTTAGTTCTTCTTGCTAAAAGGGCAGGAGGAATTGTCATATACCGCATATTGTTTACTTTCACAAAGCCAAGGTCTTTTGCCTTTTGTTCAACATTATCCAATGAGACAATATTGCCCAATTCATCCTGCAAAGAGAGCTGATTCTTGCTAGCAGCTTCTATTTTTAATTTGCTTTGGCTGATAATATAATTCATCTTTGTGACTTCTTCAACTTGAAACACATACAAGCCAAGCAGCAAAATGGTTGAAAAAATTAATAGAGAGAAGATTGTTTTTGTTTTTAACATACTTATTTTTATTTTTCTTATTTTTGCCCTGCCAGTTTTTTAGCCCTTGCCGATGCGAACAGCCGCCCTTAATTTTGCAGACCTTGAACGAGGATTTTTCTCAACTTCTTTTTTAGACGGACCAACCGGCTTTTTTGTTAATATCTTTAAAGAACCATTTTTCGCTTCCTCTCTGAAAAAGTTTTTTACAATTCTGTCTTCTAACGAATGGAATGAGATTACAACCAGCCTTCCTTCCGGTTCAAGAACCCTGACTGCCTGTAAAAGCGCTGACTTTAAATTATCCAGCTCCCTGTTCGTCGCTATCCTCAATGCCTGAAAAGTTTTAGTCGCGGGATTTATTTTTTTCCTTCCATAAAATTTTGGCATCGCCCTTGTAACCGCCTCTTTTAACTGGTAGGTCGTGTTGATTGGGCTCACTTTTCTCTGTTTTGTTATATAAAGAGCAATTTTTGCCGCAAATGGCTGGTCGCCATATTTCCTTAAAACCATTTCAATTTCTTTCTTGCTCCAATTATTTACAATTTCCCAGGCAGTTAATTTTTCCCTAAGCGGATCGTATCTCATATCAAGAAACTCATCTTTCTGGAAACTAAATCCCCTCTTTGATTCTTGTAAATGCCAGATAGACATCCCAAGGTCAAATAAGATTCCATTTACAGGATTGAATTTATGTTCCCTTACAATCTCTGCCAGCTTTGAAAAATTGTTAGAAACAAGAATAACTCTGTCTTCAAACCCTAATTTTTTAATCCTCTCTCCAAGCTCTTTTGCAAGTTCTGGCGTCCAATCAATGCAGAGAACCTTACTATTTTTCCCCGTCTTTTTTAAAATAGCTATTGTATGGCCTCCCTGCCCTGCTGTTGCGTCAATAAAATTCCCGCCGCTCTCTGGATTAAGATAGCTAACTGCTTCATCTTTTAAAACTGGAATGTGCATTTCTTTTTTTTTATTTTTATGACCTATATGCCCAATTCTTTTAAGCGTTCGGCAATGTCGCCTGCTTCTTTTTCTGTTCTTTCTTTATATTCATTCCATTTTTTCTCGTCCCAAATTTCAATTCGGTTGTAAAGTCCGGCAATAATAACTTTTTTCTTTAAATATGCGTATTTCTTTAAGTAGTCTGGAAGGATAATCCTCCCTAATTTATCTATGCCTACCTCCATCGCGCCTGCAAGCATAATTCTCGCAAATCCTCTTGCGTCTGATTGGGAAAGGGGAAGTTTGGAAAGTTTTTCTGCTAATTTTGTCCATTCTTTTTTAGGATAAAGGAATAAACAATTATCAAGTCCTCTGGTTACAATGGCTTTATCCCCCAATATTTTTCTAAATTTCGGAGGAGTTGCCAAGCGTTTTTTATCATCAATTGTGTAAGAATATTCGCCTAAAAACATATCTTTAAAGCATTATTCGCTTTTAATTGGGAAATCATTTTTTCGCGTTTTGAATTGATGCTTTGCTTGATTCAGATTATTTTGACTTTTCCCCAAAATCAATTAGTTTTCCCACACTTTTCCACATCTTTCCATCTATTTCCATTTTTACTCTATTTTAACCCAAAGTCAACCCTATATATGTTATCAGCAAAAATATTGTATTTTCAATAAAAATAAGCATTTTAGTTTAAAAAACCGCTGTTTTTTCCACAGTTTATTCACAATCACATTCCAAATTTTGTATAAAATAAAAAAGGCCCGAAAGCCTTTTTTATTTCAAACCACCTAATATGACAATAGCAAGGATAGCCTAGAAAAATTTCTATCTTATTTTCCTTTTAACTCTCCTTTAGCATTATATTCTATGCCCGGAAGCAAATTTCCATTGCTATTGAAAGAA
>JAGGTS010000065.1 GCA_021163625.1 bacterium
CAAGAGTTTATTGCGGCATCCATTTCCCTTTAGACATTATAGGTTCAATAATAGTTGCCTCTATTTCTTCGTTTATCGTTTTTTCATTTAAAAACCAATTATCAAAAATTAACGAGCAAGCAATAATTCTATACAACAAAATTTTAAATGCTGTTTTGAAAATTCAGAAATAATAGTTAATTACAAAACAACAATCAATTTCTGGCAGGCCCTATTTAGCGCCATTGGTTGTGCCAGAATATGCATGCTTTATCAACGGCTATCTCTTATAAAAATACAAAAATAGAAAACAGATTTTAAAAGGGCTATGCAGCTGTTCGCTGTCCATACTAACTATAAGTATACTATTGCAGCGAACTTAACGCAAATAGCTGGTTTTATCCAAGATTAAATAAGCCAAAAAAGAAATTTTATCTGGTTGCGCTTTGTATTGAAAAACCAAGTTAATTTTGATAAGATAATTTTGAACTACAAAAGATGCGGGGTGGTGCAATGGTAACACGCTAGGCCTTGGACCTAGAATTCCTGGTTCGAGTCCAGGCCCCGCAGCCAAAAGTAATTTAATTAAGTTAGCTGACATAGATTCGCCGTATCATCCGATACGGCGTCCTGTCGCCCTGTCATTCGACAGGACAAGGATGATAGGACGCCCCGTTATTCAACAGGGTGTCCCGTCGAATGACGGAACGAATCCTAGTCCCGCAGCACTAAAAAATAAACCATAAATTTGGCAGGCTGGCGTTCTGCCAGCCTTTGGATTAACAAACTGCTAAATATTATCTAACTTCCAAAATATTATATAAAAATGAAGGCGTGATGGCATAATTATATTCTGCCATCTTTTTATTTCTTGCAAAATTCTATAATAGCAAGCTCTAATGGCAATTGAACGATTGAAGCAAATTTCATCTTATCCTGGGCGGATATCAATTTCTCAATCATCTCTTCTATCTGAGCTTCTGTAAATTGCTTTGCCAAAATGTTCAAGCTCTTAACAGTTTCTTGGGGTAAAATAGAAAAAAGCGAGTCGCTGGCAGGATTTTTATTTATTTTTAACATCAAAATTTCCCTTAAATACTGGATTAAAGATTTAACAAGTTCAATTGGGTCAATGCCTTTTAAAATTAGTTCGTTTAGATATTCAACTGCATCCTTTGCCTGTTTTTTCCCTATCATTTCAATAAACTTTAAGATAATTGATTTGTCGGTAATGCCAAGTAGTTGCTGAATGGTCTCAACTTTAATAATGTCATTTTTTGCAGAAAAGCTTACTACCTCATCCAAAAGCGACTCTGCATCGCGAATTGAACCTCTGGCGCTTAAGGCAATTAAATCTAGCGCTTCTTTGTCAAATTTTATCTTTTCGCTGTTTAAGATATCTTCAAGCTTCTTTGATATTTCGGGAACCATTAATCTTCTAAAACTGAAAGTTTGACAACGAGATATAATAGTTGGAATCATTTTTTGAATTTCCGTTGTCGCTAAAATAAAAACAGTATTTGACGGAGGCTCTTCCAGGGTTTTTAGCAAGGCGTTTGCTGCTTCTTTGGTAAGCTGGTGGCTTTCGTCAATAATAAAAATTTTATATTTTGATTTCAGCGGCCGGAATTTAACTCTTTCCTTTAATTCTCTAATTTCGTCAATCCCCCTATTTGAGGCAGCATCTATTTCCACCAAATCAATAGAAACGCCTCTGTCTATTTCCTTGCAAGACTGGCATTGGTTACACGGTTCACATTCGTCCTCCTTTCTGCCTTGACAATTTAATGCCTTTGCCAAGAGGCGGGCAATAGTTGTTTTTCCCGTGCCGCGCGGACCGGAAAAAAGATAGGCATGCGAAACCTTGCCAAGAGCGATAGCATTGGTTAAAGTTTTAACAATATGCTCCTGTCCCACAATTTCTCTAAAAGTTTTAGGACGGTATTTGCGATACAAAACGAAATTCATAGCAATTTTAAAACTAATTAAAACTAAATAACAAAAAATCTAAAGGCAAAAATCACAGGCGACTAAATAGCTGACAGAAAATTTATTTTTTAAAAACGATAAATTTAGCGGAAAGAAAATTCCATAAAAACGAAGCGCCAACAGCCAGAATAGCGCCAACATTTCCCCAAAGCGCATCAGATAAGCCAAATTGAGGCTTTGTCAAATTCACTATTAAAGAGGCTGTTCCAACATTTATCAAAAGACCAATAAGCGTTACTATATAAAATTCAGAATACTCGCCAATTTCCGCTTTTGTTTCTGTTTTTTCAAACGACCAAAATTTATTCCAAAAATAAGAATTTGTAACCGCGCCGGTAAAAGAAATTGATTTAAACAAGGCATAAAACCAGCCGCTGCTAAAGCCGGAAATAAACATTAAATAATTCAATATCCCCAAATCAATAAAGGTATTCAAAGTTCCAACTAAGGCAAATTTGGAAAATTGAAATAAAGAAAGCACCCTTTCTTTAAAAAAACTCATTATCGCTATAAAAAGAACAGCAAGAATCGGTAGGCTTATTGGACTTGTTTTAATAATAATGTTTACGGCTTTGAAATACGGCTGGGCATTTATCCCCGCCAGTAAATTCATTAAGTTAAAGTTTAAAATTTTAAGCACGCCTAATATAATCCAAGCGTCTGCTTCAGCAATAATAGCCGCTGATATATAATCCGTTTTTTTCATATATTATATAATTACAAAATATTCAATGCTTATCAAAGTGTATGGTAAAAAGACCTTTACTAATTTTACCACAAAATAAAAAGTTTAAAAGCACCTGCGCAAAAAAATCTATGCTCTCTTGCCCTTATGGAAATTGATGCTCTTGGAAAATTAATGTATAATTTAATATATCAGGCCAGACGATTATTCTGCCTTTATTGCCCTTATGGTTTGTCAGAATCACCTTTAAACTATCTTCTATATAATAGTAAATTCCCTTGGACTTATTTTTTATTGTTTTGATATATGACAAAAATTAAATTCTACAACACGCTCAGCCATAAAAAAGAATTTTTTAAGCCGCTAAAAGATAGAAAAGTCGGGCTTTATACCTGCGGCCCTACTGTCTATTTTTACGCCCATATCGGAAATTTAAGGACATATCTTTTTGAAGACATATTAAAGAGAGTTTTGGAATATAACGGCTATAAGGTAAAGCATGTTATGAATATCACAGATGTTGGGCATTTAACTTCTGACGCTGACACTGGCGAAGACAAGCTTGAAAAAGGAGCAAGGAAAGAGCGTAAATCAGTTTGGGAAATAGCTGATTTTTACACAAAACAATTTAAAGAAGATTTAAAGGCTCTAAATATCAAGAAGCCCGACGTCTGGATAAGGGCAACAAAAACAATAAAACAGCAAATTGACTTAATCAAAATTTTAGAAAGCAAAGGATTTACTTATAGGATAAATGACGGCATTTATTTTGATTCTTCAAAAATTAAAGGCTATAACCAGCTTCTATGCAAAAAAAAGGCAAACCTTAAAGCAGGGGCAAGGGTTAAAATGGTAAAAGGAAAAAAACACCCAACTGATTTTGCTCTATGGAAGTTCAGCCCAAAAGGCAAAAAAAGGCAAATGGAATGGGATTCGCCGTGGCAAAAGGGATTTCCAGGCTGGCACACCGAATGTGTTGTAATGAGCATTAAGGAGCTTGGAATCCCCTTTGATATCCATTGCGGAGGAATAGACCATATCCCAATACACCATACAAACGAAATAGCCCAAGCAAAAGCCGCTTACGGCAAAATGCTGGCAAGATATTGGCTCCACGGAGAATTTCTCGTTTTAGAGAAAGCAAGAATGGGAAAATCAGAAGGAAACATTATTACATTAAACGATTTAACTAAACGGGGTTTTTTGCCTCTTGCCTTTCGGTATCTATGCTTGATGGCGCATTACCGCTCTAAATTAACTTTTTCCTGGCAAAGCCTAAAAGCCGCGCAAAATTCCTTAAATAATTTTTATAAAAAAGCATTAGAATTCAAATCAGCTATTGCAACAGGTAAAAATACTCTTTATAGAGATAAAATTTCAAAGAGCAACAAATATAAAAAAGAATTCTTAACAGAGATTAATGATGATTTAAACATGCCAAAAGCGCTGGCACTGGCATGGAAAGTTATTGAAGACAAAACTTGCCCAAAAAGAGAAAAATACAGAATCTTGCTGGACTTTGATAAAGTTTTTGGCCTTGGCATTAACTCTTTAAAAATGGGAAAAATTCCAGATAAAATCAAAAAGCTCGTCCAAAAAAGAGAAAAATACAGAAAAGAAAAAAAATGGGAAAAAGCAGACCTAATCCGTAAAGAAATAGAGAAAACAGGCTATAAAATAGAAGACACAAAAAATGGGCCTAAGGTGGCAAAAATCAGCTATTTCTAAAAATTGACAATAGGAATTACTTTCCTATAATTAAAATGAAATTATGGCTGAAAATAATTTTGAAAACCAGCCAGCCGTGAAAATTCCGCCTCAAAATATTGACGCAGAAAAATCTCTTCTCGGCTGTTTAATGATAGACCCTGAAGCAATTTTGAAAGTAGCTGATTTTTTAACCGCGCGCGATTTTTATAAAGAAAGCCATCAAAAAATCTATGAAACAATGGTTGAACTTTTTGAAAGAAAAGAACCAATTGATATGCTTAGCGTATCTTCAAGGCTAAAGGAAAAACAACAATTAGAAGAAATAGGCGGACTCGGATATCTTTCAGACTTAATAAACATAGTTCCAACAGCCTCCCATATTTTGAACTACGCAAAAATAGTCCAAGACAAAAGAGTATTAAGAGACTTAATTAATGCTTCCTGCCAAATAGAAGAAATGGGCTACAAAGAAACGGAAGACGTTAATATGCTTTTAGACGAAGCAGAAAAGAAAATTTTCAGCATTGCCCAAAAGTCTCTAACGCAAAAATTTATTCCTGTGAAAGAAGGGTTAGAAGAAACGTTTAGAAGAATAGACGAACTTTCAAAGCATAAAGACGGACTGCGCGGATTGCCAACAGGATTTACAAAGCTTGACAATATGTTAGCAGGCCTCCAAAATTCAGATTTAATCATACTTGCCGCAAGGCCAAGTTTAGGAAAATCAGCGTTTGCCCTTGACGTTGCCCGTAATGTTGCCTTGTATTATAAATTGCCAGTTGGACTTTTTAGTTTAGAAATGTCAAAAGACCAGCTTATAGACCGCCTAATTGCTTCGCAAGCAGACATCGACCTCTGGAGATTAAGAACGGGCAGGCTTTCAGATGAAGAAGAAGACAATGATTTTGAAAGAATACAAAATGCAATGGCTCTACTTGCTGAAGCGCCAATATATATTGACGACGCAGCCGGCTCAAACATCCTTCAGATGAGGGCGATGGCAAGAAGGCTCCAAGCAGACAAAGGATTAAGCCTTTTAATAGTTGATTATTTGCAGTTAATGGAACCGCGCAATCCAAACCTAAGCGTTGTCCAACAAGTAACGGAAAACTCAAAAGCCCTAAAATCGTTAGCAAAAGAGCTTAATGTACCCGTTTTGGTTCTATCGCAGCTTTCAAGAGCAGTAGAACAGCGCTCACCGCAAATCCCCCGCCTTGCTGACCTGCGCGAGTCAGGTTCAATAGAACAGGATGCTGATGTGGTCCTTTTTATCTACCGTGAAGATAAATATAGGGAAACTACCGACAGAAAAAATATTGCCGATATTATAGTCGCAAAGCACAGGAACGGTCCCGTTGGGAAGGTAGAGCTTTATTTTGATGAAACAAGAGTCACTTTTAGAAATTTAGAAAAAGAATTTGAAGAAGAACAGTAAATTTTTAAAAAATTAAACATTGCGTCCAAAAATTATTCAAAAACTTATTGACCAGTTTGTAAAATTTCCAACAGTAGGCCCTCGCACAGCAGCAAGGTTTGTTTTTTATTTAATAAACCTGCCGGAAAAAGAAACGAAAGACATAGCAGAATTAATTAGCAGCCTTAAGGAAAATATAAAAATATGTCCATTATGCCATAAAAGTTTTGAAAGAAATGGAGATGAAAATTTATGCCCAATATGCTCGGATAAAATGCGTGATAAAAGCACTATTGCCGTAGTTGAAAAAGAAATTGATTTAGAGGCAATAGAAAAAACAAAAAAATACAAAGGCCTCTATTTTATTTTGGGCGGGACAATCCCTAACATCAAAGATGAACAAAAAAAGCAAGATGTAAGAAAAAGGATTGAAGAATTAATAAAAAGAGTAAAAAACGACAATAAAATAAAAGAAATTATACTTGCCCTTAATCCAACAACCGAAGGAGAAATTACAGCTTTGTTGATAGAAAGAGAAATTAAAAAAGAAAAAAGCCTTTCAGAAAATTTAGACAAAATAAAAATCACCAAACTTGGCAAGGGTTTGCCTGTTGGCGGAGAATTAGAATACGCCGATGAACAAACATTATCATCTGCTTTTGAGAATAGAAAATAATAAGGCGTTTATCTCGCTATTGGTCTATCTTTAGTATTTCCACTTCCGTGTATGGCTGGCGATGGCCTTTTTTTACTTTATAGCGTTTTTTTGCTTTATATTTAAAAACAGTAATTTTTTTGCCTTTGCCCTGCTCTAACACTTTTGCCACAACTTTCGCTCCTGAAACAAAAGGAGTGCCTATTTCAAGCTTTCTATTCTTTTCCAACAAAAGAACCTTGTCAAAAACGATTTCTTTGCCTTTTTCATCTTCAATTTTCTCAACTTTTATTTTATCGCCGGGGGCGACAAGATATTGTTTTCCTCCTGTTTTTATTACTGCAAACATAATTTAATATTTTAGCTCTATTTGATTAATCGACTTATTTATTCCAATTTTTTCCTTTCCCCTTCACTCTCCAGCTCGCCTAAACGTTCCATTTTTTCAACCAATCTTGTAAATCTATTCTGCGCTTTCTCCGCAGAATTTTTCGCATGGTTAATATGTGAAGAAAGCAAGGAAAAATCTTGTTCAAACTTTAGGGCTTCCTGCTGAATTGCCTTCATCCCAGATAAAATTTTTTTAGCATTTTCTTCAATCTTTGCGCCTTCAAGACCAACCATTATAATTTTCAAAAAATAATAAAAGGAATTCGGGGAAACGAAATAAACTCTTTTCTGATGGCTATAGTCAAGCAAATCTGGCTGGTTTAAAGCAACTTCATAATAAACAGGCTCTGAAGGGATATACATTAAGGCAAAATCAACTGTCCCCTCTTCTGGTAGTATATATTTTTTAGAAATATCGTCAATATGTTTTTTGATGTCGCGGAGAAAATCTTTTTTATAACTTTCCCTTAAACTGGCGTCTTTGTCAGGCAAGTTCATTTTTCTAAAATTTTCCATCGGAAACTTGGAGTCAATAGGAATTATTCCCTGGTTCGTTTTCACAACGGCATCAATTATCTGCCCGTCCTTGAATTGGAATTGACAAGCAAAATTCTTTTTTGGAAGCATCTGTTCTAATAAGTCCCTTAAAATCTGTTCCCCTATGTTACCCCTTAGTTTTGGCGAACGTAAAAAATCTTGAAATTCTTTTATATCCCTGCCAACTTCCTGCACTCTTCCGAGTTGATAAGCCATTTTTGAGTATCCATTTTCAAACTTTTCCCTTAATCTTTCAATGTCTTGCTTTATCATCCCCAAAGGAACCTCGTCTCTTTCCTGAAACTGCTTAATTTTGCTGGTTTGTTTCTTTATATAAAAAATAGAAAACCCTACTCCTCCAACAACAATTAAAAAAACAATTAAAATAAAAACAAAATCAGACATAATTTGCTTTTCATTTTTAGCACCTACTGCCTTTTTATAAAAATATACAAAATCTTTTCAGTATTTTGATATATAATAATTTTTTAATTTAAAAAAATGTTTTTAAAAACAACTAAATAATATCACTAATGCCTAAAAGTTTCAAGGCAAAATAAGCTGTACTGCCCAGCCAATTTACCAGCAGAAGCTTAACTTGGCAGGTGTACACAAATCATCAGTTAAGATTTTAAATCTCATTTAACTTTGACCTCTCTAAAATTTCGCGCTCTACAAGCTGCTTTGGCTTTCCGTGAATTTTTGACAACCTTTTTATCAGCTCTACTATTTTGACATTACCTTCTTTGGGCAAAATAGTTTTTACTTTAAACGGAGAAGAAAGAACATTGTTTATCATCATCTTGCCAATAAATTGAAAGTTGTCTAAGTTAATTAAATCAAATTTTGAAAATTCCGGGGAAAATTGCTTTTCTAAAAACTCTGCATCATCTGCCCCAACTCTAAAAGAACAAATATTGCCGACATTTCCAATAACAGCATCCCTAATTTCTTGAACAAGCTGCGGAATAAATTGGTGAGCTAAAATTAAATTTAAACGATACTTTCTTGCCTCGGACAAAATAGTGGCAATGCTGTCAGTAGTAAAATTTTGGAACTCATCTATATATAAATAAAAATCTTTACGTTGCTCTATGGGCATCTCTCCCCTTTTCATGGCAGCTATCTGCATTTTTGAGACTAAAATCAAACCGAGCAAAGAGCTGTTCATCTCCCCAACCGAACCCTTAGAAAGGTTCGCTAAAAATATTTTCTTATTATTCATTATCTCTTCAAGATTAAAGCCGGAACGCGACTGCCCAATGATGTTCCGCATCATCTCGTTTTCAACGAACCTGCCCACCTTTGAGACGACATATCCAAGCATATCAGATTTTGTATGGCCTGTTGTTTGTTTCCATTCTCTTAACCAAAAGCTTCTTACAAGCGGGTCTTTTACCTTTGACAACTTTTCTTCCATAAAAGTTTCATCGGTAAAAATCCTTGGAATTTCCACCAATGTCCCTGGATTATCTTTATCTGCCATCAAGGCAAGCATTGCATTTCTCATATAATGTTCAAACATCGGGCCAATCATCTCCGGCGGGAAAAGTTTAGAAAAAATAGTAATCATTTCTGAAACAGCAAAGTCTTTTTGCTGCGGGCTGTCCCATTCAAGCATATTTAAGCCGCATGGATTCTCCGTATCAGCAGGCTCAAACAAAACAACATCTTCCGCCCTCTCTTGCGGAATGTTGGCTAAAGTGTCATTGATTAAATCCCCATGGGGGTCAATAACGCCAACCCCCCGGCCATTTTCTATGTCTTGGCGAATCATTTCCCTCAAAAGAGAAGTTTTCCCGGTGCCGGTTTGCCCAACTATATAAAAATGCCTTCTTCTATCATCTTTTGAGGCTACGTAAACAGGTCTTTCTTCCCCGCGAAAAACAGTCTTGCCAATTAACACCTCTCCAGACGCAGGCAGATTAGACGGAGGGGCAGATTCTTTTGTTTTTGCCCATTTGATATTCGGCGATTCAATATGGGAAAAGGGAAAATGGAAAACAGTAGCAAGCTCCTCGCTGTTTAGAATGATGCCTTGTCTCTTGTCAAAATTTCTAAAAATAAAATTATAAATGAACTTCTTAAGCCTTGCCTGTTTTATATCTCTTGGCTGAAAATTATTAAATGCAGAAGAAAACTGGGAAAAAGCTGATTTAAGATGGGAAACAATTTCGTCGGCTCTTTGTTTTGTGGGCGCAGACCCAACAAGCCGAATGTTCAGCAAAAAAGCGGGCTTCTGAGCCTTTGATTGAATGGCAGAGATTGATACATCGTCTATTTGGCTTTGACTAATTTTGTCTTCCAATTCTTGATTTTGTTTTTTTGACTCAGGAGAAATAAAATTCAAAACAGGGCCAGAAAGATTAGGCGCATTAACTTTTTGGGCCTCCCTTATGGCAACTTTTGCAGGCTTTCCTTTTTTCATCAAAGCGATAATATTATCAACTGCATTTTTTAAGTTAAACGGAGACTGCTTCAAAACTATCTGGATGGCAGCTCCTTCGTTTTGAGCAATTTTGCTCAAAGCATTTGTTATTCCAGACAAAGGATCAAGCTCTAATTGTTTATAGGTGCTTATTGGAAAATAAAACACATTTTTCAACAGCAAATAAGCGCCAGAAGATATGTTTTTTGGCTCAAATATGGTGTAGTCGTCTGGGACTTTTTCAACAATCGCGCTTGGATAAACTCCTTGGACATATTTTTCCAAAGAGGTTTCTATGTTTTTGGGAACAGCAATATAAAAGCAAATGTCTTCACCGCCTGTCTCAGAGGCAACCTCAAGGGCCACTCTTGGCAAATCAGAAAACAGCCCAGTTTTTTCCAAATAAAGGAAATTTGCGTAAAACTGCTCCATTGCTGCAATTTTAGACTTTATATCCTCTGCTTGTTTTCCTTCTTGTTCACGGCTTTCATGTTTTGGCATTCTTATTAAAAAAAGAGACATATCCAAGCTTTCTGTAAGCCTTTTCTTACTGTTTCTTTTAAAAATCAAAAAGAAACTAAATGCAAAAATTGCCAGAATAAGAAGAGAAACTGTTATTAAAATTAATGAAGAGGTTAATGCCATATAAATAAAATCTTAGCAGAGTTTTAATTGTTCGCTTGCGCCACCCAAACCAACTTACCGCAAAATACGGCAGATTTATTCAATAAATTCTTTAAAAAGCCCGTCTTTTGCTAAAATGTCATGAAAAACATCTATTAGATATTCATCCCCTGTCTCTCTCGCCGTTTTTATTGCCAAAGCAAGCCCTTTTTCTTTTGCAAGTTTAAGCAAGGAAACTATTTTTTCTTTAACCTGCTGCTTTGCAATTTCTTCTGCCTCTTTTCTAATCTCATCAACTTGCTCTGGACTCACTTTTACATTTTCAAATTTCTCCCTTAAATTTTCTTTTTCTTTTTTTTCTTCAAAAGAAAGCTCTTTTTTCTCAATAGTCTCTCTGCCTTTTGGGAACCATTTATCAATAACTTCTTTCGCCTGCTTCTCTTGCTCAAAACCGTTATTTGGCCTTGGGCTTATGTTTTCCCTGTAAATATCCTCCATAGTTGTTATAAACTTTAATATCCTTTATTAATTTTACCATTTTAAAAACGAAAAACAAAATTGCCCCCTGCGTATAAATCCTAATGCATTTAATTTATGCTATTAAAATTTAACCATAGACTGCGATGCTATAAAAGCAAAATAAATTGTCAAAAGGAATAGGGCTTCTTTTATGCTTATTTTCCTTGCCGTTCTTGCAAAGAAAAGGAAAAATAAAACTGATATTATACTGAAAATAATTCCGGGAAGATAAATCGAAAAGTTTGTAATCTTTAATGGAGAAATCAAAAAAGTGGTCCCTAAAACTAAAGTCGAATTCACAACCACTGCGCCGATTAAATCTCCCAATATCATATCTTTATGCCCCATTAAAGCAGACTTCACGCCAAAGGTTATCTCCGGAAGGTTAGTCCCAAGAGCAACAATAATAGAACCAACAATTGCCAACGGCCAGAAAATTAATTTTGAAAAAGAAGAAGCAGACCAAACAATTCCTTGGGCAGAAAGTAAAATCAAAAAGCCTGCCCCAAAAAATAAAAATATTTCTCTTAAGAATGACCTAAACGGAAGGCTACCTTCCCTTAAACCATCGATAAATGCCTTGCTAAACCTTTGTTTTTGATAAAATAACTGGAAAAGATAAATGAATAGAAACACCAAAAGAATAAATCCGTCTACCCTAGATAAATTTCTGTCAACCATTAAAATAACCGGCAAAAGCATAGCGATTGCCATATAATTTAAATTAGGCAGGATTACTGACTTTTTGCACTCAATTCCCCTGGCAACGAAAACGCCAATAGCCACAGCTAAAGTGAGGTTGATTATATTTGAGCCAAGAATATTGCCAAAAGAAAGTTCAGGTTCGCCATTAATAGCAGAAATAACGCCTATAAAAAACTCAGGTATAGTAGTAACAAAAGAAACTAAGATAAAAGAAACAAAAAACTCGTTCCATTGCAAAAACTTAGCAATTTTAACCAATGATTTTACAAGCAAAGTGCCTGACTTTATTAAGACAAAGCAGGAGGCAATAAATATTAAAATATAAACTAAAATATGCATAAAGACTGTTAAGACGCAAATTTACGCCTAGTTATAAAATAATATTTAGTTGCTTCAATCAAAAATAAATTGATAAAACCAAACCCCAACACCATAATCCAGTCAAAAAAATTAAGCGCCTTGGTGCCAAGCAAAGATTGGAGGAAAGGTATATACAAAGCGCCAACCAAAGCAAGAACCCCAAGTAGCCAAGAAACAATTAAAGCTTTATTGGAAAAAATGTCAATATGCCAAATATTTTGCCTTAAACTTTTGCAGGAAAAAATATAAAACAAGGAATCTATTGCCAAACCAGCAAAAATTACTGAACGAATATGGCTTATCTGGTAGTTAGAGTGCCTAATAAGGAAAAAGTATAGCAAGAGGAGAAAAAAATCTGTTATCAGCCCAATGATGAATATCAGAACTTTCATCTCTCTATTCAAAAGCTGTTCATTGTTCTTAGCGGGCTTTCGCCGCATCAAATCTTTTTCTTCAGGCTCAAAGGCCAAAGAAATGCTTGGAAGCCCGTCATTAATTAGATTAACCCAAAGAATCTGAACGGCTGTAATTGGCAGTACCGTACCGGCAATTAGGCTTGCGCCAATCAAAACGGTTTCTGTAAAACTGTCAGAAAGAAGATAAGTAATAACTTTCCTTATGTTATCAATAATCGCCCTGCCTTCCTTAACAGCTACAAGAATCACTGAAAAACTGTTGTTCAGCAAAACAAGGTCTGATGACTCTTTTGCCACATCAGTTCCAGAGCCAAGGCTAATGCCAATATCCGCTTTTTCAAGGGCTGGAGCGTCGTTTATGCCATCTCCAGTCATAGCAACAATCTCTCCTTTTTCCTGTAACACCCCGACAATTCTAAACTTATGCCGAGGCTCAACCCTTGCGAAAACACTAATTTTAGGAAGCATTTCAGCGAGCTGCTGGTCAGAAATTTTATCAAGCTCTTTGCCCTCAATAGCGCCCTTGTCACTGCTTTTTTCATTTTCGCTTAAAATGCCAAGCTCCCTTGCCACTGCTTTTGCCGTAAGCAAATGGTCGCCCGTGACAATAATCGTCCGTATGCCCGCTTTTCTGCAAGAAGAGATTGCATCTTTAACATCATCACGCAAAGGGTCTTTCAGCCCGATATACCCAACAAAAATTAGGTCTTTTATATCTTTTACATCTAAATCTTCCTTTTGAACATCAAGCTTTTTATAGGCAACTGCAACAACTCGAATCCCCTTTGATGTAAGATTCTCTAAATCTTTTTTTAGTCGTAAAATTGTTTTTTCATCAACCTGCTTTATTTCTTCTTTATCCTGAACAAAAGAGCTTAATCTAATAATATTTTCCGGGGCCCCGCTTACATAAATTTCCTTTTTGCCAACACTATTGCCATTATCGCTATTGCCTTTGCCGCTAAAGTTTTTGTCTTCCACCAAAGCAGCAATAAACTTATTTTTTGAATCAAAAGGAATTTCGTTAACTTTTTTAAATTCTCTTTTTAAAACATATTCTTTAAAGCCCATTTTAAGGGCAGCAGAAATTAAGGCTTTATCAGTCGGCCTCCCTTTAATTTTCCAAAAAGGCTCAGGCTGGTCAATATTTTCTACAAACGCTTCGTTTGCTAAAGCGGCAATTTTTATAGCCATCTCTTTGTTGCTGCTTATAATATCAGAAACCTCCATTTTCCCCTTGGTTAAGGTCAAAGTTTTATCTGTACAAATTACAGAAGTGCTCCCAAGGGTTTCAGCGGCTACAAGCTTCCTGACAAGGCCTTTCTTTTTTAAAATTCTTTGCATACCCAAAGCTAAAATTACCGTCATAGCAACAGGAAGCCCTTCCGGAACAGCAGAAACAGCGATTGCAACAGCGATTAAAAACATTTCAACAAAATTTCTGCCGCTAAATAAGCCCTCGATGAGAATAAATAAACAAACGAAAAGAACTGCTATAGTGATAATTGTTGAAAGCCTTGAAAGCTTTCTTTGGTAAGGCGTTTTTCTCTCCTTGCTTTCTTCAAGAAGGTTTGAAATTTTTCCGACCTCTGTATCTTTGCCAACAGCCACGACAATAGCAAGCCCCTTGCCCTGCTCTACAAGGGTTCCCATATAAGCCATATTATCTCTGTCTGCCAATGGAGTGTTTTTTGGCAGGGCATCGGTAGTTTTGTAAGCAGAAATCCATTCTCCTGTCAATATTGCTTCGTTTATTTTAAGGTTGGAACTTTTAATAATTCTAGCGTCAGCAGGGACTTTATACCCTTCTCTCAAAACTATGATATCGCCGGGCACAAGATATTTTTGGAGAATTTCCATTTCTCTGCCAGCCCTGATACAAATTGCTTTCTGCTTTAATACCTTTTTTAATTTGCCAAGGGCTATTGAAGCTTTATATTCTTGGAAATAACCAACAACAGAGTTGATGCCAACAGCGGCAAAAATAACAATGGCGTCGCTCCACTTTTCTAAAAATAATGAAATAATTCCGGCAACAACTAAAATATAAATCAGCGGGCTTTTAAATTGGCTAAGAAAAATCTTTGCTTTAGATAACGGCTTTTTCTCAGAAAGCTCATTATAGCCATATCTTTTTTGAAAATCAGAAACCTCTTTCCCGGAAAGCCCTATCTTTGGATTAACATTCAAAATTTCGGCTGTTTTATCGGCCGAAATGCTATGCCAGA
>JAGGTS010000049.1 GCA_021163625.1 bacterium
AAAAAAGACCAAATGGCCAAGAAAAAATACTGGCTATCGTAATAAAAACGGGGTGTAGTATAACGGTAGTACACGCCCTTCGGGAGGGCGAAACCCGAGTTCAACTCTCGGCACCCCGACCAGATGCAACATTCGCTATTTTGAAGAGAGAATTCTTCTGTCTCGCCCAGCCGTTTTGTCGGCTGGGCGGAAACGCTGGACAGGCTTCTGCTGTTCACAGCAGAAATTGTTGCTCGAAGCAAACTCAAGCGGCGTTCAGCAATTGTAACCAGATAAAACTTTCTGATTTTTCAAGGCGGGTAAATGCTTTTAAAAAGTTTATCTATTTAGCTGTCCAGCCACCGTCAACAGCCAGAACTTCACCGTTAACAAAATCAGACTCATCAGAAGCTAAATAAACCGCTGCTTGAGCAATGTCTTCAGGTTCGCCCAAACGGGGATAGAGAGTATTGCCTTCTAAAAATTCTTTGGTGTCGGAGTCAACAAGCATATCTTTGGTCATCGCCGTCTTAATAACTCCTGGCGCAATACAATTAACATTGATCTTTTTGGGAGCATACTCTAAAGCCATTTCCCTTGTTAAAGCAATAATTCCGCCTTTTGAGGCACAGTAAGCGCCGCTTTGAGCAAAGGCGACCAAGCCGGCAATCGAGGCGATGTTGACGATTTTACCTTTATCCTGTTTGAGCATTTCCGGAATTACTTTTTTGCTGCTCAAAAACACGCTCTTCAGATTAATATTGATGATTTTATCCCAATCTTGTTCAGACATTTCATGAAGATCGTAAGTTCTGTAAATGCCGGCATTGTTAACTAAAATATCAATCCGACCGTAACTATCCAGACAGGCTTTAACCATTTTATCAATGTCATCAAATTTGCTAACATCGGTCTTTACAAAAATCGCTTCACCGTTCTCTCTTTTTATTTGTTCAACTGTTTCCTTGCCCCCTTCTTCTGACCAATCAGCAACAACTACTTTTGCTCCTTCTTTAACAAAAAGAATAGCCATTGCCCTGCCAATTCCGGATCCGGCTCCGGTAATAATAGCTACCTTGTTTTTTAATCTCATATTGTTTATTTTTAAATAATTTTTTAATAATTTTTTCGACCTTTAATCTTTATTCTTTACAACAATTAATTGCTTTTTCAAAAATAGTTTTTAATTTGTCCCAAACAGTTATTTTGTCTTTTTGTTTATCGTCATTTTGTTTTTCTTTGCCATACTCCTTTCCTAAACAATTAATTTCTTCTTCCTTAACGCTTTCTTTTTTCACATCCTCTAAGCCAACCGCCTTCAAATTTAGTCCCCAAAAAAGGCAATACAATTTATAGGCTTTATCAAACAAATCCTCGGCTTCATTTTTGTTGCCTTCTCCCAACTTTTTTGTCCCCACTTCCATCAACCTCACAGAAGCTGCTAATAAGTGTTTTGAGATGCACCAAACTTCCCCTTCATAATCCTTAATAATTTTTTTCAATAACACCTTTCTCATTTCTCGAATTTCTTTCAACAAATCAAAATATTTTTCTTTTTGAGTCTTAATCCCAGTAAAAAATAAATGTTCCTCAATACTTATTAAATTCATAATAGCAATGCTCAAATCTTCGTCAGCCGACAAATCAAGCTTGTTTTTTTTGCTTTGCCATTCAACTTTTTTTAATAAATCTTGATATTTTTTTTCTTCAGCCATAAATTTAACATTTAGTAATAAAATAAAAAATTATACTGGCGCAGACTAAAAATAAAATTGGAATAATAACTTTTTGAAAGGGAAAATAAGCCCTATTATTGTTTCTCTTTTTTAACAAATTGTGTGCCCAAGCGCCCATAGATAAGATCAAACTGCCAAAAATAATGCCGATCAAGAGTTTGTCCTGGCCCCAAAGATTATTACAGGAATGACCAATGAGTTTCATTTGATAAAGCGGGAAAATAGTAATTGAATAAAACAAAGCTAAAATTAAAAGAGAGCGGAATTTAAATTTGATATTTTTTTTATCTAACCAAGAAAGAAACCAGAGGGCTAAAGAAATAACTAATCCGCCAATCCAAATTCCAGAAATAACATCGTCAATTCCCAGCCAGCGAGAAAGTCCAACTCCGCCAGCTACCGCCACTGTACAAATAGGACAAACTGCCAATGCGCTGAAAGGAAGAAATAAAGCAATAACGAGTAGTAAAATTAAAATGTTTTTCATTTCTTTATGTTTTCGTTTATTTTTTTAAGCAAACCTTCTAAGTCGATATCATACATTTTACAAACTTGACCAATTTTTAATATACCCATTTCAAAACCAACCATTGGACAACTCAAGCAGGGTAAGTTGTATTTTGCTAAAATTTCTTTAGCTTTTGGATGATCTAAGATTTCACAAAGGAGCGTGTCTTTAGTTATTTCTTTTCGCATAAATCAGCTAAAGTAATTTTCTCTAAAGTGGAACTTAAAGTTTCGCGAATTCTCTTCCAGACCTTTTTTATAGGACATTTCTTTTTGGAAAAGCGATGTTTCCTTTTGCACAAAACCGAAAATATTTCTTCATTTTCTAATGCCCTTAGTATTTCTCTTATGCTGATTTTTCTAGGGGGTTTAGCTAAAAAATATCCCCCTCTCGCTCCTCTTTGGGATTTTATTAAGCCTGCTTGTTGCAACCTTGAAAATATCTTTTCTAAAAAATCAAAAGGAATTTCCTCTTTTTGACAAATTTCTTTTGCAGAGCAAGTCCTTTGGGCTTTTGCCAAATAGACCATTGCTCGCAAACCATAACGAGATCTAATTGAGATTTGCATAAACTTTAACTAAATTGGACTACATTGGTCTAATTTATATTAAGCATAACAAAAAAAACTATTGCGTCAAGCAATATTTTGTGTCAAATTAAATATAGTTGGCTATTTTTTCAGCAATAAACTTTTTGAAAGCGTTTATTCTCCTTGAAATCACCAAAGATTAGCAAGTAAAGAAAAAGGATGTAAGCATCGTCTACACCAATGAATTTTGCTTGCAATCCAGTCCCACGAAGCAGGGCTCGATAAAATTTCCCAAAGGAAAAACTTCGTTCCCCTACGAGCAGGCATCCGGCGTTCAGTAATTGCGACCAGATGATATTTTCACGGTTTTTTGAGGGGCAAGAATTTTTCAGAGAGGAAAAATTTTTATTAAAAGATAAGCTAAAATCAATTGTTTTAGACGCACTGGCAAAATAAATGACAGAAAAAATTACAAAAAAGTTTTGCTTAAATTTGCAAGCTTCGTTTTATATATTTATAATGCTACCCTAATCTTAATCATTTTAATATAAATACAGGAGCGCAAACGAAAGAGCCAGATACTTTTTTATTTAATTTGTTTTAGGATGCCATCAAACAGAAGGTTATGATCCAAAGTTTAATTTTAAAAACTACAAAAAAAGTTGCAGAGCAAAGTAAAGACGTAAAAATAAACCGCCAGCAAGCAATCAAGCTTGCCGCCCTATTAAAAAAGAAAATAGTCCCAAGCTGGCCAAAACAATATCACCTTGAAGGCTCTATCGAAGAGAAGGCCCAATACCTTTTTATCCTTGATTCTATAAACTTCTCTTTCTTTGCCGACAAGCATAAGCAGAAATGGAGCATTAAATATAAAGGAAAGGATGTTTCAGGATATTTTGCTTTGTCTTTAGCCTTAAAGAAGGCAGCTAAAAATAGTCCCCTTTTAAAAGCAAGTTTTTTATCTTCAATTACGGCTAGTCTGCTTGAAAATATCTTAGGAGGACAAGGCAAAATCCCTCTCCTCAAAGAACGGCA
>JAGGTS010000059.1 GCA_021163625.1 bacterium
GAATGCATTAAGCAGGCAGCGTACCTGTTCATTTATAGGCTGATAAAAGAAAACATAGTGAAAACAAAATTTGGGGAAAAAGAGTTTATAAAGGGAGTTAAAGATTTTAAATTTCGCTATCAAGATTTTCGATTGGCCCTTAACTCGCCTGCTAAAAAAGGAGAAACTTTTAGCATTGAGTTAAGGCTAAAGAAGTTCAAAGAAAAAGAAAAATTCAGTTTATTTGTCTTTACTATCACAAAAGCGGTAATTAGTGGTGAGGTTGCCTTTATTTTTGAAAAATAAAATGAATTTTGAATAAAGCGCTTTTGCTAAGCAAAGGCGCTTTTTTAATTGCGTTTGCCTATTTATTGTCGTCAGATAATAATTTATAATAACCAAATGACGAAAGAAAAAGCATTAGTAGCAATGTCTGGCGGAATTGACAGTTTTGTTGCCGCTGCCCTTTTAAAGAAAAGGGGTTTTAATGTGTCTGCGGTTTTTATGCGCTTATACGATGGAAAAATCTCAAAAGAGCAAGAAACATTTGCAAAAAAAGCAGCTTTAAGGCTAAACATCAATTTACTTATATTGGATTTGAGAAAAGAGTTTAAAAAAGAAGTCGTTAATTATTTTTTAAATGGATATAAGAAAGGAATAACCCCAAACCCCTGCGTTGTCTGCAACAAAAAAATTAAATTTAATTATCTTTTAAAAACGGCAGAAAAACTGGAGGCAGCTTTTATCGCAACAGGCCATTACGCCCGCAAGAAAAAAGCAAAAATTGGCAATAAAAAACCAAAGACAATTTATAAGCTTTTGGCGGCAAAAGACAGGGAGAAAGACCAGTCTTACTTTTTATGGCAACTTGACCAAAAAACGCTTAAAAATGTTTTGTTTCCAATTGGTAAATATACAAAAAAAGAGATAAAAAAGCTCGCAAAAAATTTTGGTTTCCCTGCTTTTAAAATAAAAGAATCGCAAAATGCCTGTTTTTTAAAAGGCGAAAAATTGGAGGCTTTCTTAAAAAATAATTTAAAAGGAACTTTTTGCAGACCCGGCAGGATTTTAACAAGAGAAGGAAAATTACTTGGCAAGCATCAAGGGCTTTGTCTTTACACTATAGGGCAAAGAAAAGGGCTTTACCTCTCAAAGGGGCCATGGTATGTCTTTGCCAAAGACATAGAAAAAAACATTTTAGTTGTTACAAACAGCAAAAAAGATCTTTGGAGAAAAAAAATAATTGCAAAAAATGTTAATTGGATTCAGGGCAAATTTCCGGAAAAATTGCCAAAGGACATAAAGGCAAAAATAAGATACAGGGATAAGGCGTCAAAAGTGTCCTTGGAAAAAGTTTCAAAAAAGGGCAAGGTTTGTCTTTTAGAGTTTAAAGAAGCAAAGCAGGCAGTAGCTTCCGGCCAGTCGGTTGTTTTTTACCATAAAAACGAACTTTTAGGAGGGGGGATAATTTCAAATAATTTATTATAGTTAAATAAATTAAATTAGATAAAATAATAGTTAAATTTTTAGCTTTATGGAAGAAAAGTTTATAATTTGCCATTATGCAGAGATTGCCTTAAAGGGCTTGAATAGAAAATTTTTTGAGCAAAGCCTTATAGAGAATATAAAAAAATCTTCAGGCAGAGCTTATTTTAGGCGCATTTCAAGGGTTTCGGGAAGAATCTTAATAGAATTGAAACAACAAGCAGGAGAGAAAGACAAAGACAAAATAATAAAATCCCTAAAAAATATTTTTGGCATTGCTAATTTTAGTTTTGCTTTTAGGTCAAAAAGGGCAATTCAAGGAATAAAATCTTTGGCCTTATTTATTTTAAAGGATAAAGATTTCAAAACCTTTGCCATAAGGACTAAGCGTTCTGAAAAAGATTTTTATTTAAAGTCGCAAGAGGTTAATGAATTGGTCGGCTCTCATATTTTAGAAAACATTAAAGGCAAGAAAGTGGACTTAGAAAATGCGCAGATAACTTGTTTTATTGAAATAGTAGGCAAATTTGCATTTTTATACACCAAGAAGCATCTTGGGTTGGGAGGGCTCCCTGTTGGCGTAAGCGGCAGAGCGGTGAGCCTTATTTCGGGGGGAATAGACTCGCCTGTTGCTTCGTTCCTTGTTATTAAAAGGGGAGTAAAGCTTACCTTTGTTCATTTTTGCCTTTCGGCTCAAAGTAAGGGTAGAAGCATGGAAAACAGGGAAAAAGAAAAAATTAAAGAAATTGTAAAAGTTTTGAATAAATATCAGTTTAGGTCAAAGCTCTATTTTGTCCCTTTTTATAAGGGCCAAGCTGTGATTTTTGAAAAGGCAAAAAAGAGCCTGTATTGCGTTTTATGCAAAAGGCTTATGATAAGGCTTGCTCAATCATTTGCCGAAAAGGAAAATGCAGATGCTTTGGTTTGCGGAGACAGCATTGGGCAAGTGGCTTCGCAAACCCTGTCAAACATTAGGACAATATCTTTAGCAACGACCTTGCCAATATTAAGGCCGCTGGCAGGAGCAGACAAGCAGGAGATTATCAATATGGCAAAGAAAATTGGCACTTTTGATATTTCAACTATGCCTTGCCAAAAGTATTGTGAAAAGTTTTTGCCAAAGCATCCGAAAACAAAAACAACAGCAGAAGAGGTAGAAGAGGAAGAAAATAAGTTGGACATTGATAAAATTATTAAGGGACTAATTAAAGAAACAGAACTTCTAATTATCTAAAATTTTGCAAATGGTAAAACTTTGCAAATTATAACAGATGAGAGCTAAAAGCCAAGTTTTTATTTTATCTATTTTTTTGTTAATAATTCTAAATTTTTGCACTTGGAAGTTTATCTTTAGCTTAGATAACCGCTTGAAAGTTATTTTTTTTGATGTCGGGCAAGGCGATTCTGCCTTTATCCAGACCCCTCTTGGGAATCAAATTTTAATAGACGGCGGACCGGACGATAAAATTCTTGAAAAATTGGCAAAAGAAATCCCTTTTTGGGACAGGGACATTGATTTGGTTATTTTAAGCCATCCGGAGAAAGACCATCTAACTGGGTTGCTTTATGTTTTAAAAAGGTACGAAGTTGACAATATTTTATGGAATGGAGTTTTTAGAGAAACAAGAGAATTTGGACAATGGCAAGAATCTATTAAGGAAGAAAAAGCAAATGTTTTTATCGCAAAAGCCGGCAAGACAGTAAAAGCAGGGGAGTCTAAAATATTTATTTTATATCCGTTTAAGTCAATGGAGGGGCAAAAGCTCGAAAACAGCAACGATAGTTCAATTATCTGCCGTCTTGTATTTAAAAATATTTCATTTCTTTTTTCTGGCGACGCTACTGAAAAAACAGAGCTTAAGTTAGTCAAGAACGGCTCTGATATTAAATCAGGCGTTTTAAAAATTGGCCATCATGGAAGCAAAACATCGAGTTCTGGCACTTTTTTAACAAAAGTTTCTCCTTTTCTGGCTGTAATTTCTGTTGGCAAGGGCAACAAATATGGGCATCCGGCAAAGGAAGTATTGCAAAGATTATCTAATTTTGGTATAAAGGTTTTAAGAACTGACAGAAATGGGGATATTAAAATATTTACGAATGGCAATAATTTAAAAATTCAATCTGAAAAACATGCAATTTGAATAAAAGAATACAAATTGTTTGTTTTTTTGATTGTTCTTAATAAAATGATGCATCCTAAACAAGAAAAAACTTTGGTTTTAGTAAAGCCAGACGGCGTAAAAAGGGGGCTCGTAGGCGAAGTGATTTCAAGGATTGAAAAGAGGGGGCTAAAAATTGTTGGATTGGAGATGTTTCAAGCGAGCCCCCAGCAAGTTGACGGCCATTATCCGAAAGACGAAAAATGGATTAGGAGGCTTGGCGAAAAAACATTAAAAAACTATCAGTCGTATGGGTTTGACGCGAAAAAGGAGCTTGGTTCAGAAGATCCAATGGAAATAGGAAAATTAGTCAGAAGTTGGCTGATTAACTATATGACCTCTGGCCCTATGGTAAAAATTGCTGTTGAGGGCATACATGCAATCAGTATGGTTAGAAAGATAGTCGGTTCTTCTATGCCGTCTGAGGCTGAAATGGGAACAATCAGAGGAGATTTTTCAGTAGACGACGCGACGGCTGCAAATAGGGACAAGCGGGCAATCCATAACCTTGTTCATGCTTCTGAAAACGAAGAAGAGGCGGAACACGAGCTTAACTTTTGGTTCTCAGCAGAAGATGTTTTTGACTATAAAAGGGCAGAAGAAGATGTGATGTTTTAATTCTTGACAAATTTCTTATTTTCTATCATTATTAAAATAGCCCAAGCAGACAAGGCAATCGCTCCGTTCTTGCTAACGGGGAGGAAAGTCCGAACGCTCTCCTGTATATTTTGCAGGAAAAAGGGTAGCGGGTAATACCCGTCACTGGCAACAGAGGGGTGCGAACAGAGACGCCAAAGCGCGAGAGCGCAATGGCTCCCTTCTTGCCCTACGGTGGAGGGGAGAGTCCTTGCAGCAATGCAAGGGGTGAAACGGCTAAATCCCTACCTGGGCGCAAGGGCAAATTAGGTGGCCCGCTTGATCCCTTCCCGCAAGGGATGGGACAGATTAATGATTGCCATTCCGTTTTTGCGGAATACAGAATTCGGCTTATTGTCTACTTGGGCTTTTTGTTGTGCTTGTGCTTACCCAGGGTAAGCACAAGCCTTTTGGTATTGTAAGAAGGCAGGCATA
>JAGGTS010000014.1 GCA_021163625.1 bacterium
AAGCAAAACAACAATTACCAAAACCCACTTGACAATATCGCCAATAAACCCGGACATCTTTGTCTTAAGTTCGGCTCTCTTGATCGCCTCCTCCCACTTTGTCTTCTCAAAAGCTTTGTCAAAGCCAAGCCTCTTTAATATCTCGGCCACTATCTTCCCAATCCAAACAGAGATAATCCAACCGATTATAAGGAAAATCAAAGCGGCTAAAAGTTTGGGTGTATATACCAAAAAACCATGCCAAATGCTTTTAAGCGCATCCACTGTTATGTTTGACCACGCTTGAACAGCCATATTATTTTCTATATTAACTAAATTATTTTTACTTCGACCTTTAAAAAACTTATCTTTTAGATATTCAAATTAAAACCATTATTATATTTTAGATAAAAACAGAAATTAAATCAATACGCTTTGTGAACGAACATATTTTAAAATCACCCTTCTTTATTTATTATAATCGTTTGAGTTGGGAAAGCCATACTAATTTTTTCTTTTTCAAATGCCTGCTTTATGCCAAGGTTTATTTTCTCTTGGGTGTCCATATAAACCTTATAATCACTGCTGTCTAAATAATAAACAACTTCAAAATTTAAACTAAAGTCACCAAAATTCTTGAAATGGACTCTGTCGGTTTTAGAAATCCCAAAACTATCTATAATATTCTTTATAATCTCGGGAACTCTTATTAGCTTTTCTGTTGGCGTATCATAAGTTATGCCCAAAGAAAAAACTATCCTCCTCTTTTGCATCTTCTTGTAATTATGAACTCTCTTTTCTGTTAATTCTTTGTTTGAAATAATAAGCTCCTCGCCTTGGAGTGTGCGGATACGGGTTGACTTTATGCCTATTTTTTCTACTGTCCCGGCATCGCTATCAACAATAATAAAATCGCCAATTTCAAACGGCTTATCAAAATATATAGAAAAACAGGCAAAAACATCCGCTAAAACATTTTGAAGAGCAAAAGCGACAGCTATGCCTCCGATGCCAAGCCCAGCGATCAAAGCGGAAATATTGACACCGAAATTTTCTAAAACAATAAGGATTGCTATCGCCCAAACTGTTCCTTTGACAACTTTACCAAGAAGGTCTATGGCAGACACATTAACTTTTTGGCCTTCCAATTTGCGTTTTTCAAGCGTCCTGGAAACTGAAAAATCAACAAGCTTATTTAAAGCCAAGGCAAGATAAAAAATGACAACAGCTAAAATGAAATAAGAAAAATAAGATTCAACTTTACCTTTTATAGAAATGCATTTTGAGGCAATCCATAAAGCGATGAAGAAATATAGCGGCCATTTTATATTTGCTATAAAGCTTATTATCAGGTCGTCTATGTCTGTCTTTGTTTTTCTGGCAATTTTTTGAAGCTTTTTTATTATTTCTTTCTTAAAAAATATTAAAACAAATAATGAAATAATAAAAACGATTAAGCTGATTAAATAAGCCTTTATGCTATTTCCAAACAAATTATAAGACAAAAAATTTAAATCCATATTTTAAAAATTAAGTTAACATTTTATAATCCAAAATTTATTTTCTCTTTACTCTTTTAATTGGTTAGGATTTTAAAAAATCAGAGACCTTTGCCGTGGCAACACACAAAACAGAATCAGCGCCGCCATAGTAAAGAAAAAGTTTATTGTCTTTTGCCGCAAGGCCACAGGAAAAAACAACATTTGCAACCTGTCCATTTTTTTCATAAGATTTTTGCGGCCAAAGAATCGGTTCCTTGCTTCTGTAAAGAATTTTCTCCGGATTCTTTCCGTCAACAATTACATAACCTAATCTGTATATATTTCCTTTGGCTGTCTTCTCTACCCCATGGTAAATAAAGAGCCAATTACCATCAATTTTAATTGGCGGAGCCGCTGCGCCAATTTTGAAACTATCCCACATATTTTCCCTCGGTTTCATAAAAACCTTGGGCCTGCTCCAATTTTTTAAATTTTTTGAATAAGAAATAAAAATGTCCGGTTTCAGCCTGTGATACAAGACATAATTTCCCTTCATTTTTTCAGGAAGCAGAACAGCGTCTTTATCTTTTTTGCCGGGAAAAATAGTACCAATTCTTTGCCAATTCCATATCTCGTTTAAAAAATCCTCAACATCGATAAAAGCTATAGAAACTTGGTTTATTATACCATTAGCAGCAGTATAAGTCATATAAATTTTATTGTCAATTTTAGTCATCCTTGGATCTTCTACGCCTGAATTGTTATGTTTTATTTTGCTCTTTTCGGCTTCTGTTTCTGGAACAAAAACAGGATTTTTTAAGCGTTTAACTATAGTAAAACCATTATTGCTCTGCGCGTATCCAATTCTTGAAATTTTGTCTCTGGCAAGAGCCCTATATAAAAGATGGAACTTCCCATCTAAAAATATAGCAGCGCTGTTATAAACATATTCTTCCCAGACGCATTCTCTTCTTGGCTTAAGAATTGGATTGTTTTGATAGCGTTTTAGTCTTACCATACTCCATTTATTATAATGGTATTTAATTTTTCAATGATAGCCTTTAGATATATTTTTACATCATTATTTTAAAATAAAAAGGGTAACATCGCCAACATTGGTGCCTGTGTCTTTAGAAAGCAAAAGTGAACCGCCAATTTTTTTAAACAAATTATAAGAATTAAATTTCTTTAAATAACATTTAACATCTATCGATTTCTTTTTAACTTGCGCTAATGAATGGCTGTCTGCTATTGCCCCGCCAACTTTATTGATAAAGTCAGAGCCGTCTGTAGCAAAACTTGCAACAAGCCAGTCGCCATTATATTTCATCATTTCAAACATAAAAGCTGCTACAAAATGCTGGTTCCTCCCTCCCTTGCCAGAATTTTTAGGAAGACTTGGCGTCATTTCTCCTCCCATAAGCAGCAAATTATATTTTTTGTAATAACCGTTTATTATTTTACTTGCTATTTTTCTCGCTATTTTCTCGGGGTCTCCCTTTTGGCAATTAGTAATTATAAAAGGCTTAAAGCCAAGATTAATTCCTTGCTTTGCCATATTATTTAAAGCAAGACGGTTGTCTGCAATTATATAATTTTTGCAATTGGTTAGTTGCTTTGGCGTTTCGCTTTCCTTGCCCATTATCCCTCTCTTTAAAAATTTTATAACTGAACACGGAATCTTTTCTGACAGATTATACTTATCCAAAATATTATAAGCATCGCTAAAAGTCGAGCTGTCAGGAGAAGTGGGGCCAGAAGCGATAACGTTTGTTCTATTTTTGGCAACATCAGAAATTATCAAAGAAATAATTTTCACCGGCCAATAATGCTTTGCTAAATGCCCTCCTTTTACTCTTGAAAGATGTTTTCTCACGCAATTAATTTCCCTTATATTCGCACCGCTTTTTATCAATAAATCATTAACTATTTTTATATCTTTTAAAGAAATGCCTTTTGGAGGCGTAGCCATCAAAGAAGAACCTCCACCGGAAATTAAAGATATAACAATATCATTTTCATTAAGAGAACAATTGCTTTTTAATGAGAGAATTTCATTGGCGCCGTATATGCTTTTAGCGTTTGGAATAGGATGGCCAGCTTCTATAAGCTTTACTTTTTTCATTTTAAAATCTGCTTTTTTGCAAATCACAACCCCTTTAGTTATAGTCCTGTCTCCCAAAACATTCTCCATAGCCTTTGCCATATTGCAAGAAGCTTTACCTGCGCCTATAATAAAAACTCTTTTCCCCAAGATTCTGTACCGGTCTTTTTTTATCGTTAAAACCCCGTTCTTTTTATCATACTTAACCAAAGATTTTACAACATGGAACGGCAGAACACTGCTAATTCCCGCCTCTATAATCCTTAAGGCTTTTCCCCTCTCTTTGTCAAAGCATATCTCTTTTTTATTTTTTATAATATTTGCCATTACAAAATTAAATATTGCTTATATCTGGTTCGTGTCACTTATCATTAATTGACATCTTTAAATAATCTCCTTTTCTCAAGCCAATTTTATCTGCCAGCCCCCCTTTGATTTCCAAAACATATTTTGCTTTTTTGTCCGGTTTAATTACTGGGCAAAAATTACCTTCACACGGTTTATTATTCTTACTTATAAAAACGACTTTCCTATCTTTGTCTATCCAGATAATATCTAAACAAACAAAAGTGTTCTTCATCCAAAAAGGGTGTATGCCTTCTTTTTCAAAGATAAAAAGCATCCCCTGTCTTTCTGAAAGGCTTTTTTTATACATAAGCCCTTTTAGCCTTTCGTCTTTATTATTTGCCAGTTCAACATTGAAACAGTTATTCTTAAAACATACTTTATTTTTAAAACTGCCTTTTCCTGCTGTCATTAGAAGAAAAATGACAAATAAAATAATAAAAATAGATATAAAAATTAAAAAAAATTTCTTCATTTCCGCTAAAATATTTATTTATTTTAACAAAAACTGCCCAAATAAAAAAGCGGCCCTCCCAAGCCGCATAAATTTAAATAAAAATTAGAACAATCTAAGCTGCTTTTCTTTTCTTTGCCTTCTTTTCTTTCTGTCGTGCAAAATTGCTGCCGCCCGCTTAATAGCGGGATTGAAATATTCAAAAGGGACATAATTTTCATATAATCGATCGGAAAGAAATTTGAACCCTTCGAAGGTGAGCTTCCCATTCTTAAGCGTAAAACGCATCTCATACTTTCCGCCCCTTATAACCACCTTATCTTCTGTAACGCTCAAAACTTTTAGATTCATCTTTACCTCCTTCGCTTCTTTCTTTCTTTATTAAAGAGCTTTTTTATCATAACTAATTATAATAACAAAGTCAAATAAAAAGCCCCTTATAACTTGTAAGGGGCATAATAATTTATAATTCTCTCCTTCGGCTTTATGCGCTTCCGTATATCCATATTGGATTTACAGAGCATTCTGTCTGTTGGTCAGCATCTGTAACACACAATGGACAGCTATGTCTAAAAAATACTTCACATCCGCAAGCGCTCTCTTTTTTTATTAGTTCGCTAATTTTTCTATAAAAATCCTTTCCGACCAGCTTCTCAAAATCCTTGGAGCTAACGCTATAGCTGCCGCATTTTGGACAATGAAAAATAAAAAAATAATCATCCCTTTCTTCTTTGACTTTATCTTTTTCAAGCATTTTCACGACCTCCTTCCGTATTATGTTTTTAAAACAAAACTTCTATGCCTTATAATAATGCCAAATAAATAAAATAAAATCAATAGCAATTGTTTTCCTTTTATACAATTCTATCCTATTTTCAATTCTTAATTTGCGTAAACTGCTAAGTATCATTATTTATAGCGCAAAGCAGCCAATGGGTTCATTTTTGCCGCTTTTCTTGCAGGAAATATTCCCGTAAGATAGCCAACTAAAGTTGAAAAGACTATAATGAAAAGCAAAAACCAAAACGGAGTGTAAAAGAGATTAACCGGCTGGCCTCCCATTGTTCTAGCTAAAACATTTACGCCAAGATTAAATATTCTCGAACCGATAAAACCAATAATAATGCCGCTGATACCGCCGCTGAAACCCATAATCACTGATTCCGCCAAAAAGATATGGCTGATGTCCTTGTTAGAAGCGCCAATAGCCTTCATTATTCCAATCTCGTTTGTCCTTTCCAGCAAGGTAACTGTCATTGTATTAGCCATTCCAATAGCAGCAACAAGCAGTGCGATTAAGCCAAAAATAGCTAAAACTATTTGGATAATCCTAAATATTTTATTTGCCTCGTCAACAGTTTCGGCTAAAGCAGAAACCATAAATCCCATATCCATTATCTTTGTCCTAACGCCCTCCATAAATTTTGATTTGGTTACTTTAACCTTAACAGAAGAGTAAGCCGTAATATTAAACGGCTTCAAAGTTAACAAAGGCACATAAGCAAAAGGAGTATAATCATCCTCGATAATGCCTGATATCAAATACGGTTTTTCTATTTTTTTCGTTTCTGTCTCTACTGTCCCTGTTTCGCTGGTTACTGCTTCCGTGGCGCCTCCCATCCCGCTGCCAGCTCCAGTTTTGGGTACAAATAAAGTGAAAGTTATTTGTTTGCCAACAGCTTGGCTAGGTTCAATATTGAATGTTTTTAAAAGGGCAGTAGATAAAACTGCTTTCCTCTCATCGTCTCTGCTAAAAAGTTTGCCATCGCTTGGCTCAATCCCGCCTAAAACAAAATAGCTTGGGAAAACTCCATATACAAAACTGTCGGAAGTAAGGTCTCCTAAATTTGCCTGGCCTGAGAAAGAGGCCAAGGGGCTTACTTTGTCTACATTATCAATATGAGAAATTTTGCTAATAGCTGAGTCTGTTAAATTTACGATTTTTGCTTCCGGGGGCACAACATCCAAAGTCAGGAGCGAAGCTTGGGTTGTAATCCTTTCCAAAAGCATCTTTTGAAGCCCGTATCCTAAAGAAACCAAAAAAAGAATAGTCCCTATGCCAACACCAACACCAAGAATAGTCATCATCGTTCGTGACCTTCTTGTTCTAAACATTCTAGTTGACAGTTTTAATAGGTCTTTTGCTCTCATTTTATTTATAAAATAAAATTACGGCCTTATGGCTATCGCAATTCCGTTATTTATATTTGATTAAAACCAACTCTAAATCTCTGGTAAAGTTTCTTGCCGTCCTTCTGTTCAACCCAACGCCTCCTTTTTTGAAAGGCATATCCAAGAACCTTGTAAATTGCCTCTTGTTAATTTTAGACTCCATCCTTAAACGAATGAAATGGTCCAACCTGTTAATTTCTTCTTCCCTTTTAAGACTTCCGTCATAACCTTCCAAAAGATACCTTCTTGCTTCTTGCACTTTTATATCAAGACCTGATAATGGCCTTACTGACGGAACTTCCTCCTGGATAAATTCTGATTTTGCTAAAATTTCTTCTACTTTCGAAGCAAACTCTCTTGCTTTTTGCACATAAAGACCCGCTCCTCCTTCTGAAAACGGCAAATTAAGAGCCGTTTCAAACTGGCTTCTGTTAATCTTGCCCGAAACTCTTTTCGCAACAATAGCCTCTATTCTCTCTATTTCTAATTCTGTAAGGTTTGTTAAAAGATATTGGGAAAGCGCTTTTGCTTGAAGCTGTACCTGGGAAAGATGCGGATAAAGTCTTGCAAGGGCTTCAATCTCCGATGATATCCTCTCCTCTTCATTGGTAGGAGTAGCTGATTTTTTCTCAGGGTTACGAACGACCCTAACAATCTTCCCGTCTTTCATATAAAAAATACGATGGGCGTAACGGAGATGAAAAGCATTATGGGTAACTAAAATGATTGTCTTCCCTCTTTTTTCGTTAAGTTCTGCCAAAAGGTTCATAACCACCTCAGCGGAAGCCGAGTCCAAATTACCTGTTGGCTCGTCAGCTATTAAAATCGGAGGATAATATGTGAGAGCCCTTGCGATAGCAACTCTTTGCTGTTGCCCGCCAGACAGTTGGTTTGGATATTTATTTGACAAATGGTCTATGCCAAATTGCTTTAACAGTTCATGCGCTTTTTTCTCTTTAATCTCAGTAGAAATGCTTCCAAATGTTTGAGGAAGCGTAACATTGTCTAAAACAGACAAAGTAGGAATTAAGTTATAGGCTTGAAAAATAATTCCTGTCCACAAACGCCTGATGTTAACAAGCTCCTCCGGAGTCATCTGGGAAATGTCATTATTTGCAATCAAAACTTTTCCCCTTGTAGGCACTTCAAGCCCCGTTAAACAATAAAGCAAGGTTGATTTCCCGCAACCAGAAGGCCCGTAGATAATAACATATTCATGGGGATAAACATCTAAGGTAACTTCGCTTATTGCAACTGCTTCGTTTGTTTTGCCCAAATTATATATAACTGACAATCCCTCAACTTTTACTATTGGTTTCATTTTTTACATTTTTATAAAGGTTATCACTAAATTAATTAGTAAGTATAATTTAGCTATATTGTATTGCATTATTATATCAATTTTATTTTATTAAAAAAAGTAAATGAAATCAATTGCCAAGCCTTTCTTCTTTCCAAAACCCAGCTTTAACCAACCATGATGGCAACTATTTTATTCGTATCTTAAAGCGTCAACTGGTTTAAGCCTTGCCGCCCTCCGAGCAGGCAACAATCCAGACAAACAGCCAAGCAGAAAAGAAAATAATAATCCAAAGATAATTAAAGAGGGCGTGATAGAAGCTTTTAAATAAAATATTGGATGAATTTGGAAAAAAATTTCTACGATTTTCGCCAAACCTATCCCTAAGATAACGCCGCCAATGCCTCCAATTAAACCCATAATTCCCGACTCAATCAAAAAAATGTTTGATATAGTAGAATTTCTTGCACCAATAGCCTTCATTACTCCTATCTCCCTTATCCTTTCTTGAACAGAAGTATACATCGTATTCATTATTCCTATCGCTCCAACAACAATAGCAATGCTTGCAAGGCTAAAAATAAGTGTTTGGATTAAAGACATAATATTCCCAACTATGCCTGAAACCTTATCACTTGTAAGAACAGAAAAGGAAGAAGAATCTTTGCCCCTTATTCTTTTGCTATGCTGTTTTAGGTTTGATTTTATTTGTTCTGCGACTTTTGCTGGAGCAAAACCGGGCTTGATAACTACAAGAGCAAATTGAGCACCTTTCCTTTTGCCAGTAATGTCGCGAAAAATATCTGAATCAATCCCAACCATAGAATCATCCTGCTTGCTGCCAAGCGAATTTAAAATACCGACAACTTTAAATTTTCTCCCAGCTATATTTGCTTCTGAGCCAATCTTCATATCTGGAAAAATATCTTTTGCAACAAGGCTCCCGACAACAATCTCTCTTTTCCGCGGAGCTGGCCAATGCCCTTTTTCCAAAGACCATCCAAGCTGCGACTTAAACAAATCTAAATCTCTCCGCCAGGAGATAGCATAAAGAAAAATAACCTTCTTTTTCTCTCCGTACCTCACCATTTCACTTTTCCAGACCATAGGAATGACAGAATCAACTCCTTTTGTTTCTCTAATTGCCTTTACGTCTTCGTCGTTCAATTCCATGCCGCCCATAAAAGTGGCCATAAGATCGTTTGACTGACCGGGAAAAACCATAATCAAATTATTTCCCATCATTCTTAGTTCTTTTAATACAGAAGATTTTATTCCTTCGCTTAACGAAATTAAAGAAATAATCAGAAAAACTCCAATAACAATGCCAAGAATCGTCAACCAACTTCTAAGGGAGCGGCTTCTAATATTCCTTACGGCAATATTTATATAATCTCTAAACATAAACTATTGGATAAAATTAAACAAAATTATGGGCAGGCCTTAAGAGCCCTCTTCTATCATCCCGTCTCTGATATGAATTATTTTCTGGCTATATGAGGCAATATGCCTATCATGGGTAACGACCACAATCGTTTTGCCTTCGGTTTTGTGAAGATTCGACAAAATTTCCATAATCATCTCGCCGCTTTTAGAATCAAGATTGCCCGTAAGTTCGTCTGCTAAAATAAGTTCTGGATTATTTGCTAAACTTCTTGCAATAGCAACTATCTGCTGCTGACCGCCAGAAAGTTCAGCGGGTTTGTGGTAAATCCTTGAACCCAAACCAAAAGAAGAAAGCAGTTTTTTTGCTCTTTTTTCCCTTTCCCGCCTTGCAATTTCTTGAAAAGCCATTGGCAGCATTACATTCTCAAGAGCATTAAGATTGCGGAGCAAATTAAATTGCTGAAAAACAAAACCAATCTCTTTTCCCCTTATGTCAGCAAGGTTGTTCTGGGACAAATTCAATATATCATTCCCATTTAAAAACACTTTACCTCTATCTGGAAAGTCTAAACAACCGATAATATGCATTAAAGTTGATTTGCCAGAGCCGCTGGGGCCCATAATAGAAACAAAGCTCCCTTTTTCAATTTCAAGGCTGACATTTTTTAGAACCGTCAACTCTATTTTTCCTAATTGGTATGTTCTCCAGACATCTTGGAGTTTTATAATAGCTTCTTTTGCCATAATTGGCCTATTCTATAACTACCTGGTCTCCCTCTTCCAGCCCGGAAATAACTTCGACCTTGTCTTGGTCGCCATAAATTCCTGTTTTGATTTCTCTTTCCTTGGTAAGGCCGTTTTCAAAAACTTTAATAATAGACTTTCCTTCTTTTTGCTGAATCGCTAACCTTGGAATAGTCAAAACATTTTTCTTAAAAGCAGTTTTGATTGTTATATCAGCAGTCATTCCGTTTTTTAGGCTATCTAGAATACTTTTTTCATTATCATTGCTTGGCTGGTTAAAAGCAATCGTCACCTGATAATAAACAACATCGTTAATTACTTTCTCCGCCGGGTCAATGGCAACAACTTTTCCTTGCAAAGTTTTGTTTGGAAATGCAACTAAATTTATATCAACATCCTGGCCAACTTTCACCTTAACAATATCTTCCTCATAAATATTAACTTTAACTTGGAATTTGCTTTCTGGAAGCAAAATAAAAACAGGCTGGCCGGGTTGGACTATCTCTCCTATTTCCTTATTTTTCTCTACAATTTGTCCAGCAACAGGGCTTTTTAAAACTGAATCTATAATTTTGCTCTCTAAAAGGCTTATTTGCGAATTTGCCTGGTCTATTTGAGCTTGATATAAATCAATATCAACTTGGCGAGGCTCGGCCGTTATAAGCTTAAGGTTTCTTTGAGCTTCCTCTAACGCCCCTTTTGCGCTGGAAACTTTTGCTTTTGCCGCATTAATATTCATTTGATTTGTAATTTTTGTCGATGAAATTGTTTGGGTAGAATTAGAGATATTGGTCTTTGCAGTATTGATGTATAACCTTTGAGTATCAATCGACTCCTTGTCTGATTGAGAAACAACATTTTTATACGCAGATTCACCACAGATTTGGCGTATTATTGAAAGAGAATTATAAACTATGCCAAGAGAATCTTTTGTCCCTGAAAGGGCTTTATCTATATCAACATTGCTCTGAGTTTCTTTAGCAACATCCAATAAAGATTTTACCTTTCCCAATTCTTTATTTATTATTTTTTTATTATCTTTTACTTTTACGCCTTGCTGGTCGTTTGAATAAAAATAAGTTTCTTGAATCGAATCAACAACTGCATAAGCATTATAGATTTTGAGATAAGCATCTTCTAAAACGCTAAGGGCATCTTGGTAGGCTGATTTAATGTTTTCAGAAGAAAGAGCTAAAGCATCGTCTAAATTTTTATAAGCATCTGAAAGGGCAGTTTTGGCATTGCTGACTTTTGTTTCAGCAAGTTTAACTTCTTCATCGCTTGCTCCGGCAAGAAGCTTGTTAAGTCTTGCCTTGGCAAGTTTGAGAGAGGCTTTGGCTTCCGACAAGCTGATTTCAAGCTGGGTTGTATCAATCTTCGCCAAATCCTGCCCAGCCTTGACCTTATACCCTACTTTGGCGTAAAAGGCATCTATCTTTCCGCTGGCTTTAAAGCTTAGTTTAATTTTATCGCTCGCTCCAACATCCCCTGTTTCGGAAACAGTTTGAACAATGTCGCCTTTTTGGGCTTTTTCCAAAGTAAAAGATGGCTTTTCTTTTTTCGAAAAATTATGCCAGGCAAAACCTCCAATTATAACAGCGACAATAATAATCGTTACAATTATCTTTTTTGTTATTTCCTGTTTCATATCTTTTGCTTTAGTTTTTATTTTATTTTCAACATGCATTTATCTGCTAATTCGGCAGAAAATAATAAAAATATAAACAAACTGGGAATACATTAATGAGCCAGAAATGCTTGTTATTTATTATTTTTTTTAAGCTCTGAAATTTGTTTTTCTAATGCTTCAACTTTTTTCTTTAGTTCAATCATCTTAAGTTCCCTGCCAACTGCTATTTTATTAAATTTTTTGAGTTCATCATTTTTTAACCTAAGCTCTTCTTCTCGTTTCTTTCGTTCTGTAATGTCACGAACAATGCCAAGAACAACGGTTCTTCCGCCAAGTTTAATCGGATAGTTGCTCGCTTCTACCTGAATTTTTCTGCCGTCAATAGTGTTTAAGGTCAGCTCTTCAGGGCCTGTTTTCATTCCGAGAGCATTTTTTGCCAAAAGCGAAACAGCTTTCGGCAATTCTTCTGCCGGAAGCATTTTTAGTTTCAAGAAACTTTTCCCGGTAAGCTTTTCTTTTTTGGCGCCAATCATTTTCTCTGCAGCCTTATTCCCGTCAATAAAATTGCCTTTTAGGTCGCTTAAATAATAAGGGTCCGGGGCAAAATCAAAAACTGCTTTAAAGCGTTCTTTTAACTCATTTAATTTTTTGTTTTCTTTTTTAAGAAAGTCTATCTTTTTTTTAAGCGCTTTTATTTTATCTTTCTGTTCTGCCATTGATTAATTTACATTTTACTTTAAATCGACGTTGCTCCTATCTTATATTAAATCTCTTTCTCAAAATTCTTTTTTTGCTTTTCAATTGTTTTTTTAACAATTTGCTCTGATTTATAAAATTTTAAAAGGGAAAAAACGACCATACTTCCCAAAACAATTCCAATAAGGTTAAATATAAAAATTAAAGACGAAAAGCGGAGAGCAGAAAGCTTAAGCGAGCTTAACCCTATGCCAATCATAGAAAGAGGAGG
>JAGGTS010000006.1 GCA_021163625.1 bacterium
ATAGTTTTTCCTGAAATTATTTTAAGACAGAATTCTCAAGCTGATATTTTGGCAAACTGCATTTTTCCTAATGCCCGGGAAGTTGTCCATAAGATGGAAGCAAAAATTTTGTTGGAAGAAAACGCTAAATTAAATTATTTAGAAAGCCATTATCACGGTGAAAGCTTTGGCGCAGATGTTGTCTCTAATCTTGATGTTGTCCTTAAGAAAGGATCTTTGTTTGAAAATAATTTTTCTTTAACCAAGGGGAGCATTGGCAGGTTAAGGATAAATCTAAACCTTAAAATGGAAGAAAGGGCTTTTAGCCATATTTTTACAAAAGTAATTGGCAAAGGAGGACAAGACAATACAAAAATTGTTGACAGAGTCTTTTTAGAAGGAAAAGATAGCTCTAGTATGCTAAAAATGAAAGGAGCTGCTGTTAATGGCGGGAAATTATTTTTTGAAGGAAAGATAGAAGCAGCAGAACGGGCAACAGGGGCAATTGGCCATCTTGACTGCCAGGAAATTATTGTTGGTAAAGACTCTTTTGCCCAATCAATACCAGTTATTGCTGTTAACAATCCTGAAGCGCGAATTACCCATGAGGCGTCTGTGGGGAAAGTAAGCCAAAAAGAGTTAGAAACTTTAATGACGCGAGGCTTATCAGAAGAAGAAGCAATTGATTTTATTGTCAGGGGAAAGCTAAGATAAAGTTATAAGTAAAAGGTCGATTATTAAAGTTAGAGGTATCCAGCGAAATAAAAATATGTTTTTTGCATTATTATTTATTCTTCTCGGAATTGTCTATTTATTGAAAAATTTAAATATCATATCTGTAAACAGCTGGGGAGTAATTTGGCCATCAGTTTTGATTATTATTGGCATTTATATGCTTTTGAAAGAGAGGCGGTATAAAATGTTCTGGGATAAAGTTTGGCGAAAAATGGATTAGGATAAGCGTTGGCAGCCTGGAAGCGCAGGATTAAAAAATAAAAATAAATTTAAGATATGATAAAAAATTGCCAGCACAATCTAATACACCAATTATCTGAAACGATGGACAGCTTATGGAGGATGGACAACTACATAGAAGACGCTAAAGAAAGTGATTGCTCCAAAGGCGTAAATTTTTGGGAGAATTACAAAAAAACGTTAGAAAACCAGATTTCTCTCTTAAAAGACCAATTGGAAGAGGTGATAAAAGAGGAGGGGTTGGACACAGGAAATCAGTAAAAATTATTATATCTAATAAAATATTTGTAAAAGTGGCTAAAATAAAAATTATCCAAGGAGACATCACGCGCTTAAAAGTTGACGCGATTGTTAATGCGGCAAACAAAACTTTGCTTGGCGGCGGAGGAGTGGATGGAGCTATTCATAAGGCAGCAGGGCCAAAACTTTTAGAAGAGTGCGCGGCTCTTCATGGGTGCGAAACTGGCCAAGCTAAAATAACAAAAGGCTATAATCTTCCGGCAAAGCATATTATCCATACTGTTGGCCCTGTCTGGCGAGGAGGAAAAAACAATGAAGAAAAATTACTTGCTTTATGTTATAGGGAAAGCTTTAAATTGGCAGAAGAGTATAAGCTTAAATCTATTGCTTTTCCGGCTATATCTTGCGGCATATACGGGTTTCCGATAGAAAGGGCGGCAAAAATCACCTTAAGCGAGACTAAAAGATTTTTAGAAGAAAATAGTCATTTCCTTCAGGAGATAATTTTTGTTTTATTTTCGGAGAATGATTATAATATATATCGCAAGGTTTTTAAGAATATTAAGTTTTAAAGATATTACCCTAATGTGACCAAAGAAATTATTGTCAAAACTGAAAAAAGGCATCAATTAATCGATATTACAGCTGAAATAGAGGCAATCGTTCAGGCCAGCAGGCTTGATGAAGGTTTAGTTCTTATTTTCACGCCTCATTCTACAGCCGGCATTATAATAACCGAAGATGAATCTGGCTTAAAAGAAGACTGGTTCGTTTTTCTTAAAAAATTAGTCTCTGGTTTTGACTTTGCCCATAATAGAATTGACAATAATGCAGACGCGCACATACTTTCCGGCTTAATTGGCCAGTCCAAGGCTTTTATCGTTAAAGATGGGAATTTGCTTCGCGGAACCTGGCAGCAGATATTTTTGGCAGAATTTGATGGCCCAAGGGAAAGAACCGTCGTTATTGAGACCATTGGAAAATAGTTTATTGACGGACAATGAAAAGAAAAATAAGGGCAAAAAAACATATTATAAAAGTTTATTGCAGCAGTTGCGGCGCTTTGCTTTGCAAATACCAAAAAGAAAAGGAAGGCCGCTTGCTAAAGTGTTTTGAAGACAAGGTGATAGAAGATTATACAGACGGAGACATCTATTGCCCGAATTGCCAGCAAAAATTCGCCAGAGAAACAATAATTTCTGGCAGGCTGGCAAGAAAAATTATCAGAGGAAAAGTCTTTACAAGAAAGTAATAATGTTATTTAAGTGAAAATATGTTTGATAAATTAAAAAAGATAAAAGAACTTAAACAGGTTCAAGACGAGCTTGCAGAGGAGAAAATTTCGGTAGAAAAACAGGGGATTGAGGTTGTTGTTAACGGGAAAATGGAAATTATCAAAATAACCCTAAACCTTAGTTTGCCCAAGGATGCTTTAGAAAGAACACTGAAAGAATGCATTAACGAGGCTGTAAATAAAGTCCAAATTGTTGTTGCAAGAAAGCTTTCTAATTTTAGGGGACTTGGCTTGTAGTTGTATTTTTATCTTTTATTTTTATGGCAAAGGAAAAGCAAAAAAATATAGCCGTGGTTGTTGATGGAATAATCCTAAAACAAAATAAAATTCTTCTGGTCAAAAGAACTATTTATCCTTTTAAGGGATTTTGGGTTTTGCCGGGAGGCCATGTTGAATATGGGGAGACGGTAGAGCAAGCCCTAAAGCGGGAGATGAAAGAGGAAACAAATTTAAGCATTTTAAACCCTGTTTTGTTTGGGGTTTATTCTGACCCAAAACGCGACCCAAGGCAAGCAAGTGTTTCTATCGTTTTTGTTTGCAAAAAATATAAAGGGAAGGTTTTTCTAAACAAAGAGGCAGTTGATTTTAAATTTTTTTCCTTATCGTCTCTGCCAAAAAAAATTGGTTTTGACCACAAAAAGATAATTAAAGACTTCATATTAGCCTCTAAGCTGTCAAGTTAAATAAGAACGAGCAAAATTTTTTTATAAAAAAGCCCTGATTGCTCAGAGCTATAAGTAAAAAGAGAGCGTTTAAAGCAGATATTCTGTCTTTAAACGATTTTTAAATGGAGGTTATATCTTTTGAAATAATTCTTGATGGCGAATCCGTTTTGATTTCCACCGCTGAAATACTCCTCTGTTGGGTTTTCCTTTTCAATGATGCCTGTTAAAAATTCGTAGATGTCGCTTGTTTTCGCTTCTAAAACTTCTTGAGAATCGCTTTCCAGGACAATAACAATGATCCTTTTCATCTTTTAACCTCCTGTATTTTTTTAAAGATCTATGCTGCTTTTCATGCTGATATTATTATTATAAAAAAGATAAATAATAAAGTAAAGAGTTATTTAATTGCCAATTCTTCTTACATATTTTCCTTCTTCTGTATTAACTTCTATTATATCGCCTTCTTTAATAAACAGCGGCACTGTTATTTTTGCGCCTCCTTCTAGTTTAACTTGTTTTGCCCCAGGTTCTGCGCGGTCTGCTTGTATGCCCGGTGGCGCTTCTACAACTTTAAATTGCATTTTAATCGGCAGGCTTATCCCTATAACTTTGCCTTCAAAAAATAAAGCTTCAACCTCTTGGTCTGGCTTTAAAAATTGGCAAACAGAGCCTATCTCTGTTTTTTCTAAATTAAACCTATTGCTGGGATTGTCGATATCAGAAAAGAAATATTTGTCTCTGTGCGAATATAAAAACTTAACTTTTTTCTTGATAATCTCAGCTTCATCAAAATTTTGCCCTTGATGGAAGGTTTGCGATAAAACATTGCCCGTTATCATATTTTTTATCTTTGCCCGGACAACAGAACGCCCCCTTCCCTTGAACATAATGTCCGATTCTAAAACTTGCCAGGGTTGGTTGTTTAAAATAAAGATAACTCCTTTTTTCAACTCAGTATGGGAAATCATATTTATTTTATTATCCGCCATTCTATATCTGATTCTTTGCCGGCAAACTCAAGCCATTGGCCGTCATAATCTATAACATACCATTTTCTTTTTGTCTGCGACCAAACCATTGGCTTGTTGTCGTAGAATGGCTTTTTTATAATTTCTTTTGGCTTTAAACGGTCAAGCTCAAGCCATTTTTTGAAAACAGTTTCAATTGCGTAATCAAGGCCCCTGGAATTTGCCCATTGGGCAACTTTGTCAATTGCTTTTTTTGCTTTTTTTACCGATCCGGCCAGCTCCAAAAGCTGCTTTGCGGGCTTGGTGAAACGGGAATAAATAATTTTTTTCTTTTTTGAATCATTTTTTATTTGTTCCAAGCTTAAACCCTTTGAAAAAAAGTAATGATTTACAATTTCCTGAATTGCCGTTTCGCTCGTTTTTTTCTTTTTTTTCGTTGCCTTTTTCATTTCTTTATTTTCTGTCCGCTTTTTTTCAATCATATTTTTTAACCTTGAATTTATAAATGATAATTTTTTCTTCCGATGGATTTATGCCTGCTTTTTGACAGGCAATTGATATTTGTTTTTCAATTGTGTCAACCCCTTCAAGGTCTGGCAGCAAAAGCCCTGATTTTGTTAAGTATTCGTTTCTTACCAGGATACCGTATTTTTTAACATTTAGTTCAGAAATATTTTTAACAAGGATTGGCTTGTCTAAAACAGAAACCGTATATTTTAAGAATGGCAGTTCTTCTTTTTCAATACGATTAAATCTGTAATCATTTATTGCCGCGGCAATGGCATTGGAAATAATTTCTTTTGCAATATTTTCTTTCGTTGGCAGGTAGGTGCCAATGCATCCGCGCAAAATTTTTCCTTTCTCGCCCTGCTTTTCAATTGTGACAAAGACGCCTGATTTTTCTTCACGCAGCTGTTTTGGCAAGTCGCTGGGCGGTTCAATTATATTCTTGTTTTTTATATAATTCTCAACCGCGGATTTTGCTAAAAGGGTGTAATAATTCATATTTTAAGAATATTATGCTTCTAATTTAAAATTTACAACCATATACCCGACGCCAAAAGGGCCCTCGTAGGAAAGAATTTCTGCTTCCCAGTTTATTTTTGCGCTTTCTAGTATTCCTAAAATAAAAGAAAAAGGCCTTAATCCGCAATTGCCAGCTTCTGGATATTTATTCTCTAAATTTAAGAAATTTTCAATATCTTTATTTTTTAGGCATTTTATTAGCTCTTTGTCAAATCTCGGGCCGTCTTGGTGAAATCCATATGGCCCGTCTTCTTTTAGGCGGTGGGAAAGGTCTCCAGAGCCAATGAGGCCAATTTTTTTATTTTCCCATTCTGTTTTATATTTTTCATAAAAAATTTTCCCTTGTTCAAAATAAAATTTTGGAGGCTCTGTTTCTATTAAAATTTTTTTAACCTTTCCCGCAAAGCCATTTGCAATGAAAAATAAAGGGACATTGAAACCCCAATCAAGATGGGGGGAAGCGATGATTACTTTTTCTATTTTTGACGCCTTAAACCTTTTAGCCAAAACGCCTAAAGCGTTTAATGTTTTTTCAACTTCTTGGCGGTCTTGGGGCGAGCCAACAGAAGGAAGAAGTATTGGCGGGTGTGGCGAAAATCCTGCAAATGAAATCATATTTTTGCCTATATTTATTTTAACCAAAAAAGCCTTTAAATCAAACTAAAATTAAAAAAAAGCCCGATATAAAATCGGGCTAAAGTTAAAGGGGGGATAATAATAGAGGGTCTACTTTAAATCTTTTCTTCTAACAACCATAACTTGGGAGAACTTTTGTCCGGGTATTATCCCGTAAATCCTTGTCGCTACGCCGGCAACATTTCTCTTTGCGCATCTGCCAATGCAGACAACTGACATTTCTTCTTGCCGGAAGCTCTTTTTACTGATGCTTGTTGTTTCTCCCGGCCTTAGGCTGGCCAATTTTTTGCCGTCTACGATTACATTAAGCCTTAAATTTTTTGTCGCGTTTACAATAGTTATAGTCGTTGAGCCAAGAGGCTGGTAATACTGGCAATAATCGTTTTCTTGATATCGAGGATGGGCTGAAATGACTGTTGTTGTATAAGTGTTTTGTGGCGGGTAGTGGTAGTATATTGTCGTTGTTCTTGGTTTTGGATATAAGTAATCATTGACTATTCTGCTGGGCACATTGACAACTTCGCCTAATCCGTTTACTATCGCTCTTGTAGCTTGGCCATTGTTGAACAACTGATCAACACCGTAAACTATAATTGCTGCCCTTCCCCAATCACTTCCATGGGCATAAGCCTTTTTAGGCATAACCGTAACGACAGATGTTGTTGCAATCAACATTCCTAAAAGAATTAAAATACTTTTTCTCAGAAATTTCATCTTATACCTCCTTTTTTATTTTTTTTACGAGCTATTTGCAGCTTAAAATAAAATAATTTTTTTGTCAATGTTTTAAAAAGTTGTTATGTTCTTTAGCAGCGCAGTAATGTAATAATGTTGTTTTGTTCTATTTTAATTTGAATAAAAAAAGGGCCCAAAAGATGTTTGGGCCTATTTCCCCCTGTGGTTGTTACCACCGGGGGGCATAGTTGTGAAAATAGTTCGGATCCCCCTCATGGCCAGGGGTATATCCGAACCCTTTCCGGTAGTGCCTGTACCCCCCATAACCTCCGTAGCGGGGGGCATAGTTCCTGAAGTAGTTCGGATCCCCCTCATGGCCAGGGGTATATCCGAACCCTTTCCGGTAGTATCTGTGTCGGTAATATCCGCTGTTGTATCTATAGCCGTTGTACCTATAGCTGCCATAGTAGCCGCCATAATATCCGCCGTGGCGGACATTTTTTATGTAGGCGATTGTCTCGCCTACGGCCCTTACCGATTCCCCTATGGATATCAAATCATAGGGATTTACCGCCCTTGCCACTGATGGCAGGGTAGTGCCGATGCCGATAATACCAATAATAGTTACTATAAAAATCTTTTTTTTCATTATCTCCTCCTATTTATTTTTTAATTTTCTGCCACAATTATATCAATAATTATGGTATTTGTCAATGGCAAAGCAGTAAATTTCTTTTAAATTCAGCATTAAAATAAGATTTAGAAT
>JAGGTS010000008.1 GCA_021163625.1 bacterium
ACAACTCCAGCGATTTTGAAACAAAACTTGCAACCTTTATAAACTCAAAGGGAGAGAAAGCAAATATCCAGCCGCCAGAAATTGTTAAAGATTTCAAAGTAGCGACATCATCTGCAAACATTGTTACTCTAAGCTGGGCAACTGCAACCGACGCTGACACTTCGCCAAAAGAAATATCGTATTTCGTTTACTATTCAAATAAAGAAAATATTACTAATGATAACTTAAACAGCACAAGCACGGAAATATCAACTTTAACAACAAAAGCAACTACAACAATTTCTATAAAACGTTTGTCTTATGACTCTGTTTATTATTTTGCAATCCGTGCTTTTGACGGCATCCGTTACTCGGCGCTTGCAACCACCAGCCCATTTGCTGTTTGTCTGCCAAAAATTACCACATTGCAAGCAAGCCCCTCAACAGAGAGAGAAGCAATTGATTTAATTTGGGTGTCGCCCGCAGTGAAGGCTTGCACCACAAACAAATGTCCAGTTCTTTTCAAGCCAGAGCATTACCAAATAAGATACGCGCAAAAAGAAATAGTAGAAAATCCGACAAATGATAACCAAATAAGCTGGGAAAAGGCAACTGATATTGAAAACTCCTTGGAGCCAAGGGGAGAGAAAGAGGTTGAGCATTTTATAGTTAAAAATTTAGACCCAAATAAAATATATTATTTTGCGGTTAAATCAATTGGGAAAAACAAAACAGTTTCCAAAATTTCCAACATTGCCAGGGCAAAACCAATCCCGGGATTTGAAGACAACAGCGATGGCACAATAACAGATCTTTATACGGGATTAACTTGGATAAAAGACGGATCAAGCAGCTCCTCCCTTAACGGCGTAAGCACTACCCAAAGCCTTGCATTAAAAATTTGCGGCGGCATAGAATTTGCAGGCTATAATGACTGGCGATTGCCAAGCTTTAAAGAGTTAGCAACTATTATTGACTTTGAAAAACAGGAAAAAGAAGGCGAGGCAAGAGTTTACAATGGATTTACGAACATAAAGCCGGAAAATTACTGGACTTCCAACAGAAAAGAAATCCGCTCTTCGGATTGCTTATATGAAGGGCTTTACTTTAACCTAAAAAGCGGCAAAACAGAATATGCAAATTTTGTTTTAGGAAGCTCACCCCACTACTACTTCTTGCCGGTCAGAAAGAGTAAAACAGCGGCAACAACAAGCAACGATTTAATAGATAACAACGACGGCACAATTTATGACCCAGAAACAAATTTAACTTGGCTCGGAGCAAAATTTGCAAAAACATTCGCTCCAGGCATGGGCTCTTTTTATTATGACAACAGGATGAATTTGAACGAAGCCTTGCAATTCGCAAGCAACGCGGCTCTATGCAAGGATAAAAGTTTACAGGGAACCAAAGAAGAAAAAGGGGATTGTTCAAAACATGGAGGCGTGCTTTATGACGATTGGCGATTGCCAAATATCTTGGAGATTATAAAAATAAGCAGAGGAGGTAAATCTCTTATCCTTCCCTATCAAGGAAACTACGCAAGCTATCTTTCTATGACAAAGCCAACTGATGAAGAATGCTGGGCAGCTGGGAATGAAAGGGATTATGGCAAATTGTCTATTTTTGGTAAAAATGCAAGAGCAAATATTCAGCTCGTCCGTGATAATTTTTAGCTCTTTTTTCGGCTCTAAAATAGAGAATGGCTTTATTTTCCTCTCTAAACGCTTACATCTTAGCCTAAAAACTACAAAACTAAATCCTACAAGGTCCAGCCTCGCAGGATTGATTAAGCCTGACAGGATTAATAAGGTCAAAAACCGGCAAAAGAACGGATTTTTGATGCAGGAATCAGGCAGACGCGGCCAAAGCCCAAGCTATCATTATTTTCATTGCTGTTTGAAAAGTTTTTTACTTCAGCAAACCCGAGAAAATCGCCTTCTAAATTAAAAGCAGGACAACCATTAAAAGAATTGTCTTCCAAGATATTTGTTTCAATAAGGCTGTTGCCAATTGAGCGGATAATCCCTTTATTAACAAAAAATGATACCTTTCCCCGATTTTCCTCTTTCTTTAACAAAAATATCTGCTGCCCAAGGAATGTCTCGTCCGGCTGGGCAAAACTTGTTGTTTTTAAATTATTCGCATCAACCTTTAGAATAACTAGTCCCTGCTTTTCATCTTTAGACAATACTTTAAAGCTGACCTCCTTGCCATTTAGGTTTAAGAAGCCACTGCTTTTTAAAAACTGAAGCTTGGAAGCATCAAAAGCAACTATTAGCCCGTCTCTTGTGAGAGAAATAGCGCAAATATTGCTTTTATCTTTATCTTTGGCATCGTTAAAAGAAATCCAGACTACAACATCCTTAACTTTATCAATGCTTTCTTCTAAGACATCTGAGTCCTGAACAATAATTTTTTCCACCGGGTTATAGACAATTTCTCTTTTCAGCCCTTTTATTATTTTAAATTTCCCGAGAAAGGGATTGGATGCTAAAAAAGGCGCAACCCAAATCTGAACAACCAAAACTATCAGAATTGCCAGAATCAAAAAAATAATGCTTTTAAGGATAAAATTCATAATAATAAATTGTCTATCTAATTACTAAATTCTAAATCTCAAATAATTTCAAAGTTTAAATGATTAAAATTTAATGCAAAATGCGAAAATCAAAAATCAAAATGATAACTCAAAATGCAAAATTACTTTCTCTTCTTCAAGGTTAAGATGCTAGAAGCAATGATTTTGGCAATTTCATTTGCATCCTTATACAGAAGATCTAATTCGTTTTTAAATTCTGGGGCAATATTCCGAAAAATTATCAGCCAATAGATCGTTTCGTTAGCAGACTTAAGAGCAATTTCGAAAAAGCGAATATAATCTTTTTTGGAAGATGAGGCTTTAGCTTCAGTAACATTGGCACCAATGGAAGTTGCACTCCGAATTAATTGATCGATAAGAGACCACAGCACTCTCTTTTTTCTCGCTTTCTCGGATAACTTTAACACTTTGATTGAAAATTTAATCAATCTTTTTATAAAATTCTCTTTGAATTTTGATTTATCATTTTGCATTTTGAGATTTGAATTTTGATTTAACAATTTTGTCTTAGATTTTGGCCATTTGGATTTGTTTAGGCTTTAAAGGTTTAAATTTAGGATTTACCTATTTTTTCCCTCGTTTATTTTGCTAATACTTTTTCCCTTGGCTTTGAAGAAGTTTTCTTAAAATTGCGGAAGACAATCTTTCCTTTTTCAATATCAACAAAGACATTGCAATTCTCTTTTATCTCTGATGTTATAATCTTCAAAGATAACGAATTAAGAATAAGCTGTTGGATAACCCGCTTTAACGGCCTCGCTCCTAAATTTGGATTATATCCTTTTTTTGTCAACATTTCCTTCACCGCCCGGGAAAAACTTAACTTAATATTTTTTGTTTCCTTTAGCCGTTTCTTAACTACTTCCAATTCTAAATCAACAATTTTAGCAATGTCTTCCTTTGTTAAATAATTAAATATAATAATCTCGTCAATCCTGTTTAAAAATTCAGGTTTAAATGATTCTTTAAGCACCTCCTGAATCTTTTCCTTTATGTCTTCTTTCCGCCTTTCTGTCTTTCTGTCATTTGCCTCAAAGCCAACTTCTTTCATTTCGGAAATATATTCAGAGCCAATATTGGAGGTCATTATAATAATTGTGTTTTTAAAAGAAACAATCCTCCCTTTTGAGTCAGTTAAACGGCCGTCTTCAAAAATCTGCAATAAGATATTAAAAACTTCCGGGTGAGCTTTTTCTATTTCGTCAAGCAAAATAACGCTGTAAGGCCTTCGGCGTATTTTTTCTGTTAGCTGGCCGCCTTCTTCATAACCAACATAGCCCGGAGGAGAACCCATAATTTTTGAGACGCTGTACTTTTCCATATACTCAGACATATCAAGCCTTACCAGCGCTTTTTCAGTATTAAATAAGAACCTTGCCAAAGTCCTGGCTGTTTCTGTTTTGCCAACGCCCGTCGGGCCTAAAAACAAGAAAACCCCAATCGGCCTGTTCTCCTCGGCGATGCCAGCCCTTGACCTTCTAATTGCATTTGAAACCGCCCTAAGGGCGTCATCTTGGCCAATCACCCTCTGCCTTAAAATATCTTCCATCCTTTCAAGCTTTTTTGCTTCTTTTTCTATCAAACGCGTCACAGGAATGCCTGTCCAATTAGAAACAACTTGAGCGACATTTTCTTCTGTCACCTCTTCTTTTAAAAGATGGTTTTTCTTTTGAAAATCGCGAAGTTTCTTTTCTGTAAGGCTTAAGCTCTTTTTAAGCTCTGGTATCTTGCCGTATTTTAACTCGGCAACCCTCTGCAAATCAGCCTTTCTTTGGGCAATCTCAACCTGAAAGGAGGCATCATCAATTTCCTTTTTTAAGGCTTTAATTTTGAGAATCAATTTCTTTTCTGAATCCCATTTTGCCTTTAAGGCTTTCGCCTTTTCATTCAAGTCGGCAAGCGAGCGTTCTATCACTTTCAACCTCTTCTGAGAGCCTTTTTCTTTTTTTAGAACTTGCTTTTCAATTTCAAGTTTTGTAATCTCTTCATTAATCTCTTCAAGTTCTGTGGGCTCTGACTCCATTTCCAACCGCAGGGCAGAAGCTGCTTCGTCCATTAAGTCAACTGCTTTATCTGGCAAAAACCTGTCAGTAATATAACGATTGCTAAGTTCGGCGGCAGCTTTCAGGGCTGAATCTTTAATTTTTACGCCATGATGAAGCTCATATTTTTCTTTCAAGCCGCGTAAAATCGAAACTGTGTCTTCAACAGAAGGCTCTGATACGTATACTGGCTGGAATCTCCTTTCTAAAGCAGGGTCTTTTTCTATATATTTTTGGTACTCTTTCAAAGTAGTGGCGCCTATTGCCCTTAATTCGCCCCGGGCCAAGGCAGGTTTTAAAAGATTTGAAGCGTCCACCGCGCCCTCAGCAGCGCCAGCGCCAACCAAAGTATGGAGTTCGTCAATAAACAATATATAATGGTCTTTTGCTCTTCTTATCTCTCTCAAAAGAGCTTTAATGCGGGATTCAAATTCGCCGCGGTATTTCGTGCCTGCAATTAAAGCGCCCAAATCTAAGGCAATTATCTCTCTGCCACTTAAACTGTCAGGGACATTTAAGCTGGCAATCTTCTTTGCAAGCCCTTCAACTATTGCCGTCTTGCCAACGCCTGCTTCGCCGATTAAAACAGGATTATTCTTAGTCCTCCGCGATAAGACCTGCATTAGCCTTCTAATTTCCATTTCTCTGCCTATAACAGGGTCAAGTTTTCCTTCTTTCGCCAGTGTTGTTAAATTTCTTGTATATTTTTTAATTACTTCATATTTTGATTCAGGCTCCGGGTCAACAATTTTCTCATCGCCGCGAAATTGGGAAAGCGTTTTAAGAACACTCTCCCTGTCTAGGCTCCTTATGCTTGCTTGGGGCAAAAAGCGAGCATTAGCCAAAACTTCGCCTGCTTTAGTTTGGCTATCCAAAAGAGCAAGAAAAAGATGTTCAACTGAGATAAACCCGTCTCCCATTGCCATTGCCTCATCACGCGCCTTCTCTAACGCCTGGCCCAGGTCTTGGGTAAGGTAAAACTGGCCCAGCGACTGAATAGGGCCGGCAGACAAGGGAAGAGTATTAATAGCTTTGCTTATTTTCCTTCTTAAATCTTCAACATCAACCTGCAAATTGCCAAGAACAGTCAAAACAATACTTTCTTCCTGCTGCAAAAGAGCAGCCAAAAGATGCAGGGCATCCACTTGTTGCTGGCCCTTTTGCTTAGCTATATTTTGCGCTTGAATTATTGCTTCTTGAGCTTTATGGGTAAAATCACCCCCTTGAACAAAGGACATATTTGATAGTTTAATTTACGCTTTATGTTTAACATTTTAATTTTACCTTAAAATTTGCTTTATTGCAAACAAATAAAACAAATAATAAGATAAATAGGTGATAGAATAATACAAATTTAAGAGATTGTCAAGAGAGCGTATAATAGAGGCAATTGCGCTATCCGAAAGTGTAAAAATTATTAGAGACTACAAAAACTACCTGCCAAACCTTCTCTGGCGGCGGCTATAATCAAGGAAAGCCTTATCTAAATCTTTTTCATTAAAATCTGGCCAATATTTATCTATAAAACAAAGCTCCGAATAAGCTGCTTGCCAAATTAGAAAATTAGAAAGGCGCTTTTCCATTCCAGTTCTGATAATGAAATCAGGATAAGGCAATTGGGCCGTCCAAAGGTTTTGGCTTATTGTTTTTTCATTGATTTTATTGGCTGGAATTTTTTTAGCAATAATTTTTTTAACCGCTTGAACAATCTCTAATCTCCCGCTATAAGAAATAGCCAAATTTAAAATTCCTTTTTCTCCCTTCTCGGTTAATTGCTCTGCTTTTCTTATTTTTTCCTGAAGGAATTTAGACAATTTTTCTTTTTGTCCAATTACTCTAACCTTTATCCCTTTTTTAACTAAATCGTTAATATGCTTCCTGCTAAAAACGCTTCCTATCAACCTCATTAAATAATTTACCTCTGTTTTAGACCTATTCCAGTTTTCAGAGGAAAAAACATAAATAGTTAAAATTTTTACTCCTTTTTCACGGGCGTATTCCCCTATTCTATTAAGATTATCTAATCCTCGACGATGGCCTTCAAAGGTTGGCAAACCTCTCTTTTTAGCCCAACGACGATTGCCATCGATTATAATCCCTAAATGGTAAGGTATTTTCATATAATTAATCCAAAAATATTTATAATAACTACAATAAAAAATCAGATTTCATATAATAAATTATTTTAGCAATTTCAAAAAATTAATTTGAGCCTTTCCCGCTCTTCATTTCACCAGATTTTGGCAAGTTAAAGCTATTTTTTATGCCTTCCATCTTACGCAGGGAATTTTCCTGACGCAATTTCCCTTGCCTCATCCGCTCTGCCCATTACAATAAGCTTTAAAATAAGGCAAGCTTTATCTGCAAGCTGCCCTGCAAGCTCCTTTTCCCTGCCGCTAAATTCTTCTAAAACGAACTTTTCTCTTGCCAATTCTTTTGGCTCAACAAAATTATTTAAGATGCCAAGGCGCATCCTGATAAAATCTTTTGTTCCTATCCTGTCAATTATTGATTCAACTCCTTTATGTCCTGCAGAGCCGCGGTTTTTGGAAATTTTGATTCTGCCAAAAGACAAGTCAATATCGTCATGAATAACCAATAAATTATCAGGCGTTGCCTTATATTTTGCCATCAAACCGGCAACAGAGAGGCCAGAGCTGTTCATAAAAGTCTGCGGTTTCGCTAAAATGACTGTTTTGCCAGAGAATTTTTTCTTTGACACTAAAGAGTCTGCTCTTTTTAAAAATTTAAAATCAGGAAAACCGTATTTATTCTGAAATTTATCAACAATATAAAAACCGAAATTATGCCTCGTCCAAGCATATTTTTCGCCAGGGTTGCCAAGGCCAACAACTAAAAACATAAATATTTAGAAGACAAAAAAATTTTAAATAATAACGATTATTTATTATAACATTTATCTTTTATTTGAAAACCCAAAAAAATAGAAAGAGCTATCCTTAAGATGAGCAGTTTGCCTGAAAAAACAAAGCCTTGCGAAATGAAAAAAAGCTGTTATAATGGTATAAATCATAAAAAATAGCTAACAAAGATAGCTATCTTTATCTATGGAGACTATGGAAAAGCCATCTTTTTATTCTTATATACTTGAATTAGCCAAAATAATAGCTTTAGCTATCCTGATAGTAATTCCTGTCCGATGTTTTATTTTTCAGCCATTCGTTGTCAATGGAAGCTCAATGATGCCAAGTTTCCATAACGGCGATTATGTCATAGTTGACGAAATCAGTTACAGATTTTCTAACCCTCAAAGAGGCGATGTAATTGTTTTCCATTTCCCTAAAAATCCATCTGAAAGATTTATCAAAAGAGTCATCGGCCTGCCAAATGAAAAAGTTAAGATAAACGGTTCAAAAATTATTATAACCAAAAAATCCGGCGAAAAAATTGTTTTAGACGAAAAATATATACCAAAGACAATATACTTAGGGAATGAAGAGGTTAATTTGGCAAAAGATGAATATTTTGTTTTAGGCGATAACCGCGCCTTTTCTTACGATTCAAGAAGGTGGGGGCTTCTTAAAAGAAAGCAAATCATTGGGAAAGTGCTTTTTAGAATATGGCCGGCAACAGCAATGGCTTACATTGAAACTCCAAATTATTAAAATATAAATTATGGTAAAATTTCAATCGCCAACCGGAATGCACGACCTCTTTGAAGAAGATATAAAGCAACTTCATAAAATTGAAAAAATATCCAAAGATATAGCCGACTTTTATGGCTACAAGAGGATTGAAACGCCTATTCTGGAACAAACAAATCTGTTTGAAAAAGGAACTGGGATGCTGACAGACATCGTTGAGAAAGAAATGTACAGCCTGAGAACAAAAGGAGGAGACCATTTGACATTAAGGCCGGAGGGAACGCCTGGAATTGTAAGAGCTTATATTGAGCATGGCATGCAAAGCCTTCCAAAACCGGTAAAGCTTTGGTATATGGGGCCTTTTTTTAGGCATGAAAGACCTCAAGCAGGCCGATATAGGGAATTTTACCAATTTGGATTTGAAAATTTTGGAGTCGGAGAACCTGTTATTGACGCTGAGATAATACAAATTTTTTATCTTATCCTAAAAGAACTTGGGGTTAAAAATTTAATTGTTGAAATAAACTCAATTGGCGATTCACAATGCCGACCTTATTATAAAAAGGCACTAACTCATTATTTAAAAGCGCGCCAAAACCAACTTTGTCCAAATTGCAGAAGAAGGCTTTTGAAAAACCCTCTGCGCGTTTTAGATTGTAAAGAAAACAAATGCCAAGCAGTGATAAAAAATGCGCCGCAATCCCTTGATTATTTATGCCAAGAGTGCCATAATCATCTAAAGAGCCTGTTAGAATTTTTAGATGCGCAGGCAATCCCGTATAACCTTAACCCCTATTTAGTTAGAGGGCTTGATTATTACACAAGAACTGTATTTGAGTTCAAACAGACAGGCAAAGATGAAGAAGAAAATCAGCAAACGCTTGCTGCAGGAGGCAGATATGACACTTTAGTAAAACTGCTTGGCGGCAATGATACGCCTGCCTGCGGAGGAGCGGGAGGAGCAGAAAGAATAATAAACATTATAAAGAGAAAAACAGAAAAATCTCCGAGAAGCAAAAATTTTGAAATCTTCTTAGCGCAAGTTGGAGAAATGGCAAAAAAAAGGAGCTTAGAGCTCATTTCAGAATTTTTTCAAGCAAAAGTGCCTGTAAAATTTTCACTCCATAAAGATTCACTGACTACACAGCTAAAAACAGCGGCAAAGCTTAATGTTAAATACGTTCTAATACTCGGCCAGAAAGAAGTCCTTGACGGAAATATAATTTTAAGGGAAATGAAAAGCGGAAAACAAAAAAATATCCCCTTAAAAAGGGTTGTGAAAGAAGTAAAGAAGAAAATAAAAAAATAAGCAAGAAAACTTTTGGCAATTTAAAATTTAATTCGCGATATTACCTTAGAAATAAATAAATATGAGCATAAATGATTGTATCTTTTGTAAAATAGCAAAAAAGGAAATGCCGGCAAAGATAATATATGAAGACGAAAAAGTTGTTGCATTTAATGATATCAACCCAAAGGCGCCTATCCATATTTTGGTAATTCCAAAAAAGCACATTGAATCTATAAAAAACCTAGAGCAGAAAGATGAAGAATTGGCAAGCAGCTTGATATTAGCAGCAAAAAAAATCGCAGAACAAAAAGGCCTTTCGGGATATAAGCTTGTTTTTAATGTAGGCAAAGATGGCGGCCAAATAATAAACCATCTTCACTTGCATCTTCTGGCAGGCAAACCAATAAAGCTCCCCTGACTTAGGCTTAACTATTCCTAAAAAACTTTATTGGTTCAAACTAATTCAAGCTTTAATTTCAAAATAGCCAAAAACAGCTAATAATAAACAAAATATAATTATGCCATTACAAGTAAAAAGACAAGCAAAAGAATCTTCGCAAAGTATAGTCCGTCGCTTCATTCAAAAATTTCGCCGAAGCGGCATTTTAATAGAAGCAAAAAAAAGGCAGTTCAAAACACGGACAAAGAGCAAGCAAGCAAAAAAGCGGTCCGCCTTAAGAAGGGAAGCAAAAAAGAAAGAATACGAAAAGCTTAAAAAAATAGGTAAAATTAGGTAAAATAAAATAGCAAGCTTTAGGGAACAGGAATGTTTTATATGATAGAGATTATTAACCTAACCGAAAAAGAAATTAATAACAAACTGGTTAAAGAAACTTGCGAAAAAGTTTTGAGAAAGGAAAAAATTAAAGGAGATATAGAAATTGCCTTGGTAGGACCATCAAGAATAAGGAAAATAAATAAAATATACAGAAATAAAAACAAAGCGACAGACATACTTTCTTTTGAAGAAAAAAAATTCCCATTTGAAGAAAAAATAGCAGAGCTAAACAGAAACAAGCTTGGAGACTTAATTATTTGCCCAGCGAGGATAAAAAAAACAGCAAAAAGAGAAGGAATAGAGTTTGAAACTTTATTGGTTCGGGTTTTGATTCACGGCATTTTACACCTGCTTGGATATAACCACCAAGAAAGAGGCGAGGCAAAGATAATGGAGGAAAAAGAAAAAAAATATCTTAATTATATATTAAATTCTTAAGCTATATGGCAAAATCAATTATAGCCACTGCCTTGGATATCGGGACAGATTCAATTAAAGGACTTTGTTTAAGAAAGGATATCAAAACAGGAAAAATTGATGTTCTTGCCCAATTAAAGAAGCAATGTTTTGGGGTTAGAAATGGGGAAGTTGTAAAACCGCATCAAGTCGCCAAAGCAATTGAAGAAATTAAAGCCCATCTTAGCCAAATTGCCGGAGTAAAAATCAAAGAAGTTGTTGTCAGCATTAACGGAAAGCATCTTTCCACTATCCTTTCGAAAGGAGTGGCTTCCGTTTCAAGAGCCGACCAGAAAATTTCAAAAGAAGATGTTCAAAGGGCGGTCCAAGAAGCAGAAACAATAAATCTCCCGTCAAACAACGAAATTTTGGACTCAATTGCAAAAGAGTTTATTGTTGACGGACAAGGAGAAATTAAAAACCCAATAGGGCTAAAGGGCATTAGGCTTGAATCAAAAGTGCTTTTGACCTCTGTTTTTCAACCTGTAATTGAAAATCTGCAAAAAGCAGTTGAGGAGGCAGGTTTAGATATTATAAATATAATTCCCTCTCCAATTGCGGCAGCGAGGGCAGTGCTCAGCCCCCAGCAAAAAGAACTTGGAGTTTGTTTAATTGACATAGGGGCAGCGACAACTAGTGTTTCTGTTTTTGAAAACGGCGACCTCGTTGATTTTATTGTTTATCCTGCTGGTTCTTCAAACATTACAAACGATATTGCCATTTGCCTGCGCACAGAAATACAAACAGCAGAACGAATAAAAAAGGAATTTGCAACTTTAAAAGAAAAAAAGGCGTTAAAAGCAAAGGAAAAAATTA
>JAGGTS010000039.1 GCA_021163625.1 bacterium
GTAAGTGATTTGGAAAAATTTAATAAGCTTACTGTCGGCAGAGAACTAAAAATGGTTGAGTTAAAAAGAAAAGTTAAATTGCTGAGCGAGGAACTTGAAAAGCTCAAAGCAAAGTGTTCGGCAGAAGGAAAGGATAAGTAGCGGAAATTTTCCTTGGGCAGTTTTTGGCAAAAAGGTCGGGTTTAATAATTTTATTATTTTGAAATAAAAAAAATAATTATTAATATAAGTAAAATATGATAAACAAAGAAAAAATAGAAGAACTAATGTCAATAAATGGGCAGGTAAAAGACGTTGTTTTTCAGACGGACGCAGACTATATCTTAAAAAAATATGGCGAAGAAGGCCTTGCAAAACTTGAAAAAAAGGCAGAAGAACTTAACATCCCCATAAACTACAAGGAGGCAAACTCTTTAAAGCTTTGCCCTATTGGGTTAAGGGTTCTATCCCTGCTTCTAATGAGAGACGTTTTTGGCTTAAGCGATTCTGAAATAAGAGAAATTGGCTACAGCGCGCCGGCAACATCTTTTGTTGTAAAACTCTTGATGAGATTTCTCAGTTCTTTTTCAAGACTCGCAAAGGAGGTGCCAAACTACTGGAAAAACCATTACACAATTGGGAGCCTTGAATCTGTTTATCTAAATGAAAAAACAAAAGACCTTATTGTCCATTTAAAAGACTTTAAAGTAGACCCAATTTTGTGCATTTATTTTGAAGGATACTTTAGGCGAATATACGAATTTGCTGTTGGATTTGGCAATGGCGAGTGCAAAGAGACAAAGTGTATGTTTAAAGGCGCGCCTTACCACGAATATGTTTTCAGAACACGCAAATAATTTAGAAAAAAAAGACACTTTAAATGAAAGCATCTTAGAGCTTGAGGCTTACATTAAAGACTTCTGGCGTTTTTTGCCTTTACCAGTATACTATTTTAATCCTATGCATATTGCCCTGGATGCAACGAGAGCGGCAGAGGATTTTTCAGGGTATTCTGAAGCAGAAATAATAGGCAGGGATTTATCTAAAATTTTCGCAGAATCGGAACAAACGATAAGCTCTTTTAAAAAAGAAATTTTAGAGGGGAAACACACCTTGAAAAAGAAAATGATATTTCTTACCAAGGACAAAAGAAGAGTTCCTGTAAATGTTTTTGTTTCTCCGAGAGAGTCTCTTAATGGAGAATTCATAGGATATTTTTTGGCAGTTTTTGATATCAGTGCTTTTGAAAAATTCCAAAAAGAACTTGAGGAAAAAATAAGCAAAAGGACAAAAGAGCTTGAGGAATCAAGAACAGCTTTGATGAATATTTTGGAAGACGTTGAGGAATCGCGCCGGGAGGCAGAGGAAGAAAGAGACAAGACAGTGGCAATAGTTGCCAATTTGACAGATGGTTTATTCTTTTTTGATAAAAACGATATTCTTGCTTTCATTAACCCCCAAGCGGAAAAAATTTTTAATGTGAAGAAAGAACAGCTGATAGGGAAAGATTTTTTAGAGATAATTAGCAGGCAAGAGCTGAAGCCATTGCTGGATGCCTTGGGCCAGAAGATTAAAAAAGTTTTTAGGAAAGAAATAACAATTAATGAAAATTTAACACTGGAGCTTACGACGGTTTTTGTTTCAAGAAAAGGAGAAAAGATAGGCAGCTTGTTGATTTTACATGACGTAAGCAGAGAAAAATTGGTTGAGCGGATGAAAACCGAATTTGTCTCTATCGCTGCCCATCAATTGCGCACTCCGCTTTCCGCAATTAAATGGACATTAAAGATGTTTTTAGATGGCGACCTTGGGGAACTGACAAAGGAGCAAAAAGAATTTGCGGAGAAAAGTTATATAAGCAACGAAAGAATGATTAATTTAGTCAACGACCTTTTAGATGTGAGCAGGATAGAGGAAGGAAGATATCTCTATAAGCTAACCCCTGCCAGGATGGAAAGGATAATCCAGGCGATAATAAATTCTTTATCAAGGGTTGCAAAAAGAAAAGGCATTGTAATTGATTTTGTCAAAAAGCAGAAAAGTTTTCCTCAAGTCAAAGTTGATGCTGAAAAAATTGGCTTGGTTATCCAGAACCTTATAGATAACGCTGTAAAATACACCCCTGAAAAAGGAAAGATTACTGTTTCTTTAAGTAAAACCGGCAATAATCTTAAAGTTGAAGTAGCAGATACTGGGATGGGCATACCAAAAGACCAGCAAGGAAGGATTTTTAGTAAATTCTTTAGGGGCGCCAACGCTTTAAAAACAGAGACAGTAGGTTCTGGCTTGGGTTTATTCATTGTAAAAAACATTGTTGAGGCGCACAAAGGCAAAATTTGGTTTGAGTCAGAAGAAGGCAAGGGAACAACTTTCTTTTTCACAATTCCCATTAATCCGGAAAAAATATAATGTTTGGGCTTTACAAGTTTTTTTAAAGAGTTAAAATATAAATGTAGGTAAATTATTTGAAAACAAAGGTCGCTTCCTGTATTTTCAAGGTAATTAATTTTGTATTTATATGGCTAAGAAAATTACTATTGTCGAAGATGAAGAAATTCTCCGCGATTTGCTCAAAAACAAATTAACAGCAGAAGGGTACGAGGTTTCTACTGCAAATGACGGAGAGGAAGGAATTACCAGAATTAAGCAAGAACGCCCAGATCTCATTATTTTAGACATTGTTATGCCAAAAATGGGAGGTTTTGAAGTTATGGAAGAGCTGAACAAAGATGAAGAATTAGCAAAAATTCCTGTATTAGTTGTTTCTAATTCAGGCCAGCCAGTTGAAATTGACAAAGCGAAATCATTAGGCGCAAAGGATTGGCTGATAAAAACAGAATTTGATCCCCAAGAAGTTATTGACAAGGTTAAAAATCAAATTGGCTAAACAGACCTATCGGCTTGCGGGGCAACTGTTCTTTTGTATAATAAAATAATAAACTAAACTTTCTATGCCAAAAATTTTACTTGTTGAAGACGACGATTTTTTAAGGGAGCTTATAGTTAAAAAGCTGAACCAGGAGAATTATGAGGTCAGCGAGGCTGTTGATGGAGAGGAAGCTGTAAAAAAAGTGAAAGAGATTGTGCCAGATTTAGTCTTGCTCGATTTAATCCTGCCGGGTATGGACGGCTTTAAGGTTTTGTCACAGATAAAAGAAGATTCTGCTCTAACGCATATTCCTGTCATTATTCTTTCTAATTTAGGTCAAAGGGAGGACGTAGAAAAAGCTTTAAAGCTTGGCGCTGCAGATTATATGATAAAGGCTCACTTTACGCCAAACGAAATCATCAAAAAGATAAAGAATTTAATTAGATAACAGCCAAGCGGAAAATAAAATATAAAGGTTGGCAAGTTTTTATTTTTTCATAACCCCAATTAAGGTTGGATTATGCCTGAGCTTCCGGAAGTAGAAACTACGGTAAGAGAATTGAGAAAAAAGGTCCTGAAAAGGACTTTTCTTGATGTTTGGACCGATTGCCCAAAAATTATTAAGGAGCCCAATGATTTTAAGCAATTTAAAAGCATAATAACTGGCAAGGAAATTAAAAGCGTTTACAGAAAGGGAAAAAATATTATTTTTAGCTTGTCTGCTGATTTTTCTCTTTTAATTCATCAAAAGCTTACAGGACACCTTTTGTATGGCAAGTGGAAAAAACAGGGCCTAATTTGGAAGCCGGTTGTCGCAGGACCGATTGCAAGCGACCCAATGAACCGTTTTATTCATTTAATTTTTCTATTTGATAATAAATGGCAGTTGGCTCTCTGCGATTTGAGGAAATTTTCTAAAGTAGTGCTTGCGAAAAATGAGGAAATAAAAGAAGAAGCAAAAGCAATTGGCCCAGATCCTTTACTAATGACTTTTGGAGAATTTAAGAAAATAATAGGGCAGAAAAATGCGAAGATAAAGCAGGTCCTGATGGACCAAAAACTAATTTCTGGAATTGGAAATATTTATTCAAATGAAGCGTTATTTGAAGCAAGAATTAATCCAAAAAGGCCTGCCAGTGATTTAAAGGAAGGCGAAATAAAGAGACTTTATCATTCGTTGACAAAAATTTTAAAAAAGTCAATATCAGTGCAAGGTGAATCCTTTTCAGATTTCAGAACATTGGATGGCAAAAAGGGCGGTTTTGATGTTTTTATAAAAGTCTATCGCAAGGAAGGGAAGAAATGTCCTTACTGCGGGGGAAAAATAGTTAAGGAAGAAATTGGCGGAAGGAGCAGTTATTTTTGTCCAAATTGCCAGAAGTAAAGAAAACGAACGCTAGAATATCAGGTTAGAGCTGGAAGGCAAGGCATTGAAAGTTATTTTATATTTTTATTTTTAAAAACTATGATTATTTTTCTTTTTGGTAAGGATACATACAGGCTGCACAGAAAGTTAAATGAGATAAAAGAGGGCTATAACAAAAAGGTTGGGCAGCCAAACTTAAACTTTGAACAGTTTGACGCCTTGGAAATAGGGTTCAAGGAATTTTGGGACAGAATTTTCCAAGGATCAATCTTTACGGACAGAAAATTGGTCTATATAAAAAATCTTTTGGCCGGGAACGGGTTTAGAAAAAATTTTATAAAAAAGATAAAAGAAATAGCCGAGTCTAAAATGGTTGTAGTCATTTCCGAGGAAGGGTCCACGAAGGAAACAAACAAAGATTTTGCTATAATAAAAAAATTTTCAAGATGCCAGGAATTTAAGCCACTGGGCAAAAGGGCTCGTGTTATCTGGGCAGAAAATGAATTTAAAAGAAACGGGATAAGGGCAGACCGTTTTGTGTTAGAGAAGCTAATTGAATCTGTCGGCGACGATATGTGGCGTCTTTCAAATGAGATAGAAAAGTTATCTTGCTTTCTTGGAGGGCAGAAAAATGAGTCAGCAAAAGCAAAGACCATAACCTTAGAAAATATTAAACTCTTGATAAGAGAAAAAATTGACTCGGATATATTTAAAACAATTGATGCTGTATCAAAAAAAGAAAAGAGCAGAGCTCTTTCCTTGCTGAAAAATCATTTAGATATTGGCGATAATCCGTCTTACCTTATCTCTATGATGGCTTTTCAATTTAGAAGGATGCTTATGTTAAAAAGCGAATTTTCCCAGAAAAGAAGTTTAGGACAGTCTGCTGTATATCAATTAAGTAGAAAGTTTAATGTTCATCCGTACGCTATTTGGAAAACCTTAGAAGTCTCAAGAAATTTTTCTATGGAAGACCTAAAAAGAATTTATCAAAAGCTTTTTCTCGCAGAAAAAAATATAAAAACAAATAGTATAGAGCCAGCAACAGCAATAGAATTATTTATCTCAGAGATTTAGTTTGTAGTCCAAAAATTAGAAAGTTTAGCCTTTGTCTTGCGGTTTTTGATTTATTATTTGATTTATTATTTTTGCTATTTTCGATTTTTTCCTTGAAGCGGTATTTTTTTTGATGGTTTTCTTTTTTGCTGCCTTATCTATTGCCTTGTAAATTTTTGGAAGGAGCTTGATTGCTTCTTCTTGTTTTTTTTCAGAAATCAAAAAAGTAGCTTTTTTTGTAAGCTTTTTTATTTTTTCTTTTCTCCTAATGTTTTGTTTCCGCCTTTTTATATTTTGCCTCAAGGCTTTTTTCGCTGATTTTGTAATTGGCATAAGTTTTTAACAGTTTTATAATATCATAAAAATTTATTTTTTCAATAGAGAAAGGGTTTAGGGGGCAGTAGACCTGTATTTATTTTTTTGTTATATTAAACAAGCAGCAACATAAATTTTCTTTTGATTTTAAAAAATATGATTTCATATTTAAAGGGCAGGGTTGCCCTTAAAGGCGATAAATATTTAATTTTAGAAGTTAAC
>JAGGTS010000034.1 GCA_021163625.1 bacterium
ACAACTGGGTCGCCTTTACTTTTATCCCATTCAAAATTTTTCCAGATGTTCTTTTTTACATATCCTTTTACCCTAACAATAAACGGTTCCAATTTGCCATCGTTGTCCCCTTGTTTTTCGTTTTCTATCCACTGATCCCAGGGCCAGGGAGTTGAGTCTATCCAGTCAGCAACAGCATAAGGACCGCTCCAGCTATTTTTTCCTATTGGCGGCTCAATCGGTTCTTTTGAATAAAATTCAGCAATAATTTTTCCTTGATTTTGACTGGTTTGCTGGTATTCAATGATATATTGGATATTTAGTTTTTGGCTGTTCCCTTTGTAAGAAGTAAAAACATAGCTTGCTTCGCCGCTCCCAATTTTTATCTCATTTTGCAAAAACCAATTTAAAACATATTCGTTCGCTTTTTTAACTGTAAATTTCTCAACTTGATTTATGACATCATAAGCGCTATATGATCCCTGAGTGGCTATTGTTAATCCAATCTTTAAAGCAGCTTTTAAAAATTTCTTTGAAAATTCTTTTGGAACATCTTTGAACCAATAATTTAATTGTTTTCTCAAAATTGCTTGTTTAACCAAAACAACAGCTCCTGTTTCACGAGGAGCATTAGAATTATAGCCATAAATTGATTCATCAAATAAATCTCTATTTGCTTCGGTTAGAGGTTTTTTCCTAATGATATCTAATAAATTTTCCACCCTCTTTTCTTTGAGAGGCCAATATCCTTTGTTTTCTTGGCCAAAAGCAACTTCAGGGTTAATAAAAAATAATACCAAACTAATTGATATTAAAATTAACGGGATTTTTTTGAGCATATTATTCAACTTTTATATTTTTCAGAAATTCTTTCCAAATTGGATAACATTTCTCTTCGTATCCTGGGATAAATCGAGTTGTAAGATCAATTAATATCTTGTCGTTGTAAGGAATACTTATGCTTACTCCGTGACCAAAAAATTCATGCTTAGGAGAAATTTGTTTTAGGGCTTGATGTCCAGTTATTTCTATCACCTCGAATGTATATTCTGGACATTCAGAGGTTCCTAGTAATTCGCTACAAGGCCTATTGCTCTCTGGATTTTGGTGAAGAGATTCTATAGAATTCTTTAATTCTTTTATTCTTTCTATTGCGCTTCCGACGAAAAGACTTATTCCGCAGCCCTTTATAGCGACACCGCTAGTGGTTTCGGTGTCCGGTGAGTAAACATCAACCCAGTATTCAGGTTCTGGGACATCATCTCCCTTTATCTCTATTTTCCACCCTTCAGGCACTTTAGCAGTTAAACCAACTTTTTTTACTACGATATATTCCCCATCAGCTCTTTCCTCAATTTTATAATCATCTTTGCCAAATAGTGTTGGGGGAGTGGTGGTGGAAACTTGTTGGTTATTTTCCTTTTCTATTTGCGCTGGTATCCAGACATACCAGAAATATAAAAATCCCCCAGCCACCGCTGCAAGGATTATCAGAAGGATAATAGTTTTCTTTCTCATAGAATAAAAAATAAAATTAAGACTGCAAAACTCCTTAAAAATTTTTAAATTTTAAATTATAAAATTTTCTAATTGAGTTATAAAATTTCCTAAATTATAAAATTATATCTCTAAATAATTTTTCTTGTCAAACCAAAACCTGTGGAAAACTTTTTTCTTTAAAATAAAAGCCATGGCAGTTATTTCAAAGAAAATTATTTTGGGTATAATAATATAATAATAAGTGATGTGTATAATAAGCGATGTATACGATAAGCGATGTATATAACAATAGCAGCGAGAGCAGCGAGTGGCAGTATGTAATGACAGTAAGTAGCAATATGTAGCGACAGCATGCATAGCACTAAATAAATTAGAAAATTAAAGAGAAAAAGAGGAAAGATTAGAGAGAGACAGAACTCGAGGTAATGACGGGAAATAAAAAATGAACAAGTGCAAATTCATCAGTTGAAGAGTTGAATGTTTACTAAAAATTAACTTGGAAATGACAATCGGAAAATACAAATATTATTTCAAAAAGCCGAGGTCGGCGATTGTAAAGGATATTCTTCAATGCTTGGCAGTTGGGGGTTTAATTATAATTGCCGCAAACTCTCCTTATTTTGTTCATCATCTTATGGCTTCCAGAAGAAAATTCCAAAGATATAAAAGAAAAAAATTTAGTGATACATTTTCCAGATTGAAAAGAGAAGGGCTGGTAGAAGTTAGAATGAGGGGAGGCCAGGTTTATATTTCTTTGACCAAAAAAGGAAAAGCGAAAGCCGGCTGGATGCAAATAGACAGTTTGAGAATTAAAAAGCCGAAGAAGTGGGATGGCAAGTGGTGGTTAGTAATTTTTGACATTAGCCAATTAAAAAAGCAACATCGAGAGGCTTTCCGAGGGAAATTGAAGGGGTTAGGATTTTATCCTTTGCAGAAGAGTGTCTGGGCATATCCCTTTCCCTGTCAGGTCGAGATTGAGTTGTTGCGGGATTTCTTTGGCCTTTCAAAAAAGGAAGTTCAATTGGTTTTAACTGAAAAAATTGAGGAAGACAAAGAATTAAGGCGGCATTTTAAACTGAAAAAATGAGAAGGATAAAGATGTAAAAAACAAATTGTTCTGGGCAGCGCCAGCATAAGGTTTTATGGCAAGGCTGCACGAGGCCGAACTTCGGAAGGCTAACCTTAATAACATTGGGATATTGTTTTGAGATTATTAAAATTGTTGACAAATTTAAAAAAGACTGCTAAAAAGAATATAGTTTTTTAACAAAAAATAAAATAATTAGGAGGTTTTACATGAAAAGAACTTGTAGATGCGGCATGGAGATTGATTTCAGTAGGATAAACGGCAGAAAGTGGTACCGTTGCCCTAATTGTGGCGCATTAATCCATTTGAAATTTTCATCAAAGAACGGGCGACTGAAGAAGTTGTCTTATCCTCAGCAGGATTTTGACGATTTTAATTTTTTTCATCAAACACGAGAATGAAACAATAGGCTTAGGCTTCATTATATGCAACAGGAAATGGAGATATAATCATTTTTATATTTTATTATGCCGGAGGTAGCCCTTCGGCTTTGTCTTGAGATAGAGATATTAGGCGTTTTGATTGACAAATTTTAAAATATTGCTAATTTAAGATATCAATTTATTTTTGTGTTCTAATTTAATTTTAGGCACCTGCCTATTATTATGCCTATTGCGTGTTTATGGTAAACGAAGATTATTTTATAAAACTTACCCTATCTTTATATAAAGTAACAGACCTTTTCCCCGAAGAGGAACCATTAAGATTTTTAATTAGAAAAAAAGCAAATGAGATTTTGAGCAGTTTGATTTTGATTTTTTCAGACAACCCAATATCTGTCAAAAGAGAGAAAAAAATAATCTTATCTCAAGAGGTTTTGGAAGACATTAAAGTTTTGAGGGGATTTTTTGAAATAGCAAAAAAGCAAAACTGGGTTAGCGAGTTAAATTTTTTAGTTTTGAGGAGAGAATATGATAAAATAGATAAAGCGATAACATGCAACACTGAAAGTTATGAAGCAGTACGGGAGGAAAAAAGGAATGATTCAAAAATAAGAGATGATAAAGCAAGCAATTCTTTTCAGTTCAATGGTTTGCGAGAAAGGAGATTTAAGAAGATTTTAGAATTAGTTCAGACGAAAGGAAGCGCGCAAGTTAAAGATGCTGAAACTCTTTTCCCTGAAATTAGTAAAAGGACATTAAGAAGAGATTTTGAATATCTTTTAAATAAAGGTTTATTAAAAAGAGAAGGCAATGGAAATATGGCAGCTTACAGATTGGTAGGACACCCATGATTTAATAGGACATAAATAGGACAGCATCTGTCCGACACTTAGGACAAAAAATGTCCTATTAACAAACAAAAAATGTCCTATTGACCAACAATAATTTTACAACAATATCGTTCCGCATTTTCTACAAATTATGAGCAATATAAAAATAAAATTTGCTAAAATATACGATAAATACATAGCTAAAATTTATCGTTTTACCTATTTAAAGCTTAGCTCCCAAGAATTGGCCGAGGACATAACCGCCCAGGTTTTTCTAAAAGCATGGGAAGTTTTCAGAAAGGACAGCAAAGAAGTAAAAAATGTCCAGGCATTTATTTATCGCATTGCAAAGAATGAAGTGGCAAATTATTACCGGACATCTCTAAAGTTTCGGACAGTGTCAATTGAGACCAATGAAATTGCTGACCCAAAACCGAGTCCTGAAGAAAAGCAGCAAATCCAATCAGACATCAGGCAGTTGTCCGAGGCCATTAAAAAACTTAATGACGATTATCAAAACATAGTAATCTGGAGATATTTAGACGGTATCCCCATTAAAAAAGTAGCTCAGATAATGGAAAGGCCTGAAGGGACAGTAAGAGTAATGAGCCATCGCGCCCTAAAGGAACTGCGGCAAAAATTAGAAGAAACTTCAAAAGGACAAGCTCCGGAAGCATCAAAAGATGGTTTGTAACAAAATCGCCTTTTTTGCGTCATAATAATAAAGGGGATATTATTATCAAATTTAAAGAAATATTTAGAGATATTATTATCAAAGCATCAAAGCGGCTGAAACATTAGAAAACTGTTGACAAAATTATGGACGAAGCCCAACTTCAAAAGAGAATAAAATTGCTTGAAACGATAAAACCCAATAAAGATTGGGTTATTTTGACAAAAAAGAATATTTTAGGATTAGGAGAAAGTGATGACGGTTTGAGAGAATTAAACGCGAAGGCGATTGGGATGAGCGAGCGCGTTGGATTCTTCAATACTTTTGGGTTCCTTGTAAAAAGGAAGTCGCTTGCCCTTGTTTTAAGCTCAGTTATTTTTGGCGTTTTGTTTTTTGGAACAATATTTTTTGTTACCCATCAGAATGGTTCCAAGACAAACCTTGTTCTTCAAAAGCAGGATTCCCAAGAAAAAGCAGTTCTTGCCTCATTGGATGACATACAAAAAAGGCTTAAAGATGTTAGCTTAGAATTGGGCGATTTGAACAATATAAAAGACAAAAACAAAGCTTTGGCAGTTATTGAAGTGGTGAAAGCAACAGCAAAGCAAGCGGAAAAATCAGTAGAAGGAATTGAAAAAACGCATTCTGAACTTTCAGGGAAAATATTGGCTAGCCTGAATAAGACAAAAGAGGCAACCCACAACTTATATCTCAAAAGTGATGATTCAGGCAAGAAGATAATGAAAGATTGCCTTGATGATTTAAGCAACAGGACATTGACAGAAGATAAACAAAAGACTTTAAACCAAGCGAAAGATTTTTATAATAAAGGAGAATACCAAAGAGCATTGCTTTTAATACAAAGCATATATAATAATAATAAATAAAAATAATATAGAATTATAGAATGGAGAATAGACAGACATTTGATTGGTTTTATTTTAATTTTTGAATAAAGAATATTTAAAGGAAAGCCGTTGTAACAAAAATTGATTTTAAGACATTTCATAAATCAAAGGTCGGCAACGGCAGTTTGTTAGTTTTAAAGGTCGAAGAATAAAAATCAGGGCAAAGAAAAAAATCTAAAGGTCGTAGAAGCAAGCCCTGATATAAAAGTCGTAAGGCTTGTAAATTCTTAGAAAAGAATTGCAAGCCGAAATAAAAAGAAAATAAATAAAATGAATATACTTAAAAAAGTTATAGCGATTGCTACAAGTTTGGCATTAGTGGTTATGTTTCTGCCGATAGTGCCGGTTCAAGCTGCAACAGTCGAAGAGCTTCAAGCCCAAATTGCTGCTTTGACCCAGCAATTGCAGCAGCTTCAAAGTCAATTGGCTTCGTTGCAAGGAACATCAAGCACACCTTCAACAAATGTTCCTGCTGCTTGTGTTGGCATTACCTTTGACAGGAATCTTTCGGTGGGAGCAACAGGCGCTGATGTCAAATGCTTGCAGTCATTGCTAAACCAAGACGCTGACACAAAGTTATCTGATTCAGGAGCAGGTTCTCCTGGCAATGAAACCGAATACTTTGGTCCAATCACCAAGGCAGGGGTTATTAAATTTCAGGAGAAATACGCTGATGACATTTTAGCTTCCTACGGATTGACCAAAGGGACTGGATTTGTAGGAGTAACAACGAGGGCAAAGTTAAACGCTTTATTATCCGCATCTACAGGCGGTGAAACAGCAGAATACGGTACAGCTTTTACTTTCACTCTTAGCGGTACTCCAGTCGCAGGTGATTACGTTTATATCACCCTTACAGATGCAGAAAATGTTGTTAAATGTTCTGCAGATGTTTTAAGCGCTCCTGCTGGTGTCACTTTAGACAGCTTAACAGATACTCTTACCACTAAGTTTGGTAACTGCGCTGGTTTCTCTGCTTCAAGCGAGGGCAACGTTATTACCGTTGTTACTACAGGTGCTGCTTGCAAACCAAAAGTTGATGTAGACAATAAAAGCGGTAGCACTTTAAGTATAGTAGGCGCTATTACCGAAGCCGCAGGTGGTGAGACCGGACCAACAACTCCAGTTACGGCTGGTTTATCTGTAGCATTAGCTGATGACAATCCTGCTTCAGCAACTATTGTTGC
>JAGGTS010000050.1 GCA_021163625.1 bacterium
AGCACTTCAGTCAAGTGGGCAATATGGATATTTTTTATTTTGGCAATCTTGAACCAACTTGGAGTGGGTAGAAGCATTATTGAGATATTGATTTGGGGATTTGTTGCTTTGATAGTTTTAAGTTTATCTATCTCTATTGGCCTTGGCGCCAAAGATTTTGTCCATGATTTTTTAGATGATGTGCGCAAGAAATACAGACAATAAGACTGGATGGACATTAGGAGGTATTGACAAAGCTTTTTGTTTTGTTAAAATTGAGCTGGACAATATGATGGCATTATTGATATTAAACAAAGGAAGCAGTTAGCAGATGATTGTTTTTGATACTTAAAGCTGCTTCCTTTTGGAAGCAGCTTTTATTTCTAAATGTGTAGCTATCAAGAGGTTGAGTTTATGGCGGGAATGATGGAAAATTTATTACAGCTCTTTACAATAAAATATGGAATTATAATCAATGGTGATTGCTGGTTAAAATTTGAAAAAGAGAAACTTAAGGGCAGATGGAGGATGCCTCGGGAGCGGAAGGCGACGAAGGACGTGGCGTGGCTGCGATAAGCCTCGGGGAGGTGCTTAGCAACCTTTGATCCGGGGATTTCCGAATGGGGAAACCCGACTGCGTGAAACGCAGTCGCCCTGTCGAATGACAGGGTGCGAACCTGGGGAAGTGAAACATCTCAGTACCCAGAGGAAAAGAAAAAAAGCCTATTTATATAGGCGCTATTCCCTTAGTAGCGGCGAGCGAAAAGGGAGGAGCCCAAACTCACCTTGTGCTTCGCACAAGGAAATTCTAAGCACTAAATCCTAAACTCTAAACAAATTCCAAATCTTAAATTCCAAATTCCAAACAAAAATTGGTTTAGAATTTAGGAAATTGGAATTTAGAAATTCGCTTAGGATTTAGAATTTCGAATTTAGGATTTTCTCGTACGGAGCACGAGGCTGGGGGTTGTAAGAAAATAGCGTCAGGAGTAATGAGCAGCTAGATTTATTTAGGTGCTCATTGCTTGCTGAGGGAGAAATTAAGCAAAGATTGGTTAGGGGAAATTCCCTGGAAAGGGATACCAAAGAGGGTGACAGTCCCGTACTCGAAAATCTCTTTGCGCTCCTTGCTATTTCCCGTGTTTAGCGGGATTCCGCATATTGCGGAATTTCTTGAGTATCTCGAGGAAAGAAAGCCTCGAGAGAAGCATCCTGGACTATCAGGAAAGGCTAAATACTATCCGCTCACCGATAGTGAACTAGTACCGTGAGGGAAAGGTGAAAAGCAGCCCGGTGAGGGCGGTGAAATAGAACCTGAAACCATCTGCTTACAAAGAGTCAGAGTCCCGCTTTTAGCGGGATGATGGCGTGCTTTTTGTAGAACGAGCCAACGAGTTTATCCTTTTCCATTGCTTAAGGGACTCTGTTCCGTAAGCGAAGGGAAACCGAGGGTTAAAAGCCCGTTGAGGGAAAGGATAAGACCCGAAGCCAAGCGAGCTTGCCATGGCCAGGGTGAATGCCGGAGAAATCCGGCAGGAGGCCCGAACCCGTGAGCCGTTCAATACTCTGGGATGAGCTGTGGTAAGGAGTGAAAAGCTAATCGAGCTTGGTAATAGCTGGTTCTCCCCGAAATAGCTTTAGGGCTAGCCTCTCGTGATGATATTTTGGAGGTAGAGCACTGGAAAGGATACCTTGGTTTTTACCGGGTATTCTTACCAAACTCCGAATGCTGAAATATTTAACGAGGGAGTCAGACTATGGGAGCTAAGTTCCTTAGTCGAAAGGGAAACAGCCCAGACCACCATCTAAGGTCCCTAAATTTAAGCTAAGTGTGATAAGGAAGTGGATTTTCTTTGATAGTTAGAAGGTTCGCTTAGAAGCAGCTATCCTTTAAAAAGTGCGTAACAGCTTACTTCCTAAGAAAATCTGCGCCGAAGATTTAGGGGGCTAAAGCTTAATACCGAAGATGTGGGGCCTTGTCCTTCGGACAAGGAAATTCTAAGCACGAAATTCTAAATTCTAAACAAATTTCAAATTTAAAACATATTGTTTAGGATTTAGATATTAGAAGAATTTAGGATTTCCTCGCCCGGAGGGCGAGGTTGGTAGGGGAGCGTCCTTTATCCGCTGAAGTTCTGCTGCAAGGCAGGGTGGAGGATAAAGGAGTGAGAATGTTGGCATGAGTAACCGCAATCACGATGAAAGTTCGTGACACCGTAAGCCTAAGGTTTCCTTGGCAATGACAATCAGCCAAGGGTTAGGCGGGCCTAACCCTCTCCCAGAAATGGAAGGGGGGATGGACAGCCGGTTAATATTCCGGCCCTTCAATATCCTTTCAAAGGGTGACGCAGTTTAGGAGTTTGAGCGGGTTATTGGATTCTCGTTCTTTGTTCTAGGCCTTTTTAAAGGCCAGGGACAGAGAGGAAGCCTTGTTAAGGCAAGGTGAACTCAAGCAAATAAGCTGCCTAGAAAAGCCTGTAGAGCTAAGGGTATTGAATCCGTACCGAAAACCGACACAGGTAGGCGGGCGTAAGTGTGCCAAGGTGAACGGGTGAAACTTGGTTAAGGAACTCGGCAAAAAAGCGGTTGTAACTTCGGGATAAAGCCTCCCCGCTTTTAGCGGGGCGCAGCGAAAGTACCCCTGGCGACTGTTTATCAAAAACACAGGTCCCTGCTCAACTGGAAACAGGAAGTATAGGGGCTGAGGCCTGACCAGTGCCAGAGTGTTAAGACTGCCGGTTTCTCGCTTTTAGCAGAGGAGCTGAGCGGTTTAAGCCTCTGGTGAACGTCGGCGGTAACTCTGACCGTCCAAAGGTAGCGTAATCCCTTGCCGGGTAAGTTCCGGCCTGCATGAAAGGCTTAACGACTGGGGGACTGTCTCAACCAAGTGCCCGGTGAAAATGCAATTCCCGTGAAGATGCGGGATACCTGCGGCTAGACGGAAAGACCCCGGGAGCTTTACTGTTACCAGATATTGGGTTTTGGTCTTGGATGCGTAGCGTAGGTGGGAGACTATGAATTCCGACTTTCGGGTCGGAAGGAGTCGCCAATGAAACACCACCCTTCCAAGGTCTTTGCTCTAATCCCGTTTTTAACGGGAGACAGTGTTTGGGAGACAGTTTAAGTGGGGCGCTTTTCTCCTAAAGAGTAACGGAGAAGTTTAAAGGTTGGCTATCCCACGATGGAAACGCGGGAGATAGGGCAAAGCCACAAGCCAGCTTTACTGCGAGACGGACATGTCGAGCAGTTGGGAAACCAGAACTTAGTGAACCGACCCTATTGGATGACCTTTTGGTTGTCCTAAATTCATAGAAATGGGGGAGATAATCGGATAAAAGCTACCCCGGGGATAACAGGCTGGTAGGGCCCGAGAGTCCATATCGACGGCCCTGTTCGGCACCTCGATGTCGGCTCATCACATCCTGGGGCTGGAGAAGGTCCCAAGGGTTGGGCTGTTCGCCCATTAAAGTGGTACGCGAGCTGGGTTCAGTACGTCGCGAGACAGTACGGCCCCTATCTACCGCAGGCGTCGAGTCTTGAGAGGAGTTCGAGGTAGTACGAGAGGACCCCTCGGAGTTGACCTCTGGTGTACCAGTTGTCGTGCCAACGGCATTGCTGGGTAGCTAAGTCGATTCGGGATAAGCGCTGAAAGCATATAAGCGCGAAGCCCACCTCAAGATTAGGACTCATAGATTCCTTAAAGATGATGAGGTTGCCTTTTGGCAAGCCCTAACCCGAAAGGGAGCGGGCTGATAGGCTCTAGGTGTAAGGGCGGCAACGTCTTTAGCCGAGGAGTACTAATAAATCATCTTCTCTTTTTCAATCTTTTTAACCAGCAATCATCGTTGATTATAAGCATAGTTTTAGTTTTTAGTTTTTGCCATTTTGTGGCGGCTATACTGAAGTTGTTCCACCTGATCCCATTCCGAACTCAGAAGTGAAATACTTCAAGGCCGATGATACTCGGTTTTTCCGGGGAAAGTAGGTAGCCGCCACAAAATGGCAAAATAAAAAAAGCAGCTATAATTTATAGCTGCTTTTTTAAAAGAGAACCTATAAATCGTTTTGATTAGCCGCTTTTTTTGTTTATAATAAAAAAATGATAATGAATACAAAAAGAAATATAAAAATAATTTTGTTAATATGCATATTAGCCGTTTTTATTGTTTTGACAGATGTTTTTTTTATAAAACCAATAAAAAATAGTTTTTATTTAATATCTTCTCCTATTGAAAGGTTTCTTTCAAAGGCAGGTAACAATGTCTGCAAGTATTTTACTTTTTTATTTAAGGCGACAGAATTGGAAAGGGAAAATGAACGGCTTTATCAAGAAAATCTTTCTTTGATAAGCCAAAACATTAAACTCCAATCTTTAATTAAAGAAAATGAGGCTTTAAGGAAGGCGTTAAATATTGGAATGGCAAAGAAATTTGATTTTGCGTTTGCAAGGCAGGTCTCAAGAGAGGTAGACAGGGATGTTATTTTAATTTCAGCAGGCAAAAAAGATGGCGTTTCTGCGATGATGCCGGTAATCACTCCTCAAATGGTTTTAGTCGGCAAGGTGGAAGAAAGTTTTTACAATTTTTCAAAAGTAGCTCTTATTTCGGATAAGAAAAATGTTTTTGACATAACTATAAAATCAAAAAATGACATTTTGGGCGTGGCGAAAGGCAGTGGCGGCTCAGGGCTTAGTTTTGATTTAGTGCCAAAATCAGCCAATATTGAAAAAGGAGACATTGTCCTTACCACTAATTTAGACAATAACTTTCCCGCTGGACTTTTGGTTGGAGAGATTAAAAAAATTGATAAAAGCGACGTAAAGCCATTTTTAAAAGGGACAATAAATCCATATTTTGAAAAGCAGGGAACTGATATTTTATTTGTTATTAAAAATTTTTTAAAAAAGAAATAAATTATTAAGAATAAAAATTTTTGCGAAAGCAAAGTATGAACAAATATATTCCAATTGCCTTGATTAGCTCTTATTTTTTAGTCATTTTTGAGGAGACTTTTTTTTCATATTTTAGGTTTTTTGGCACATGCTTAAATCTTATTTTAATTTTTATTTCTTTAGCAATATTTTTTGAAGACGAAAGAAATAAGATTGGCATTACAACTGCGTTAATATCCGGGATTATCTTGGACATTTTTTCAAGTCCTTATATTGGATTTTTTACTGCGATTTTTATTATCTTATATTTTTTAATTAAAAAGATAACTTCATTTTTAAAAAAATCAGACATTTTTTCTTTCTCTTTATTTTTTACTTTCTTTTTCTTTATTTACAAATTTTTATTTTTATTATTCAAGATAGCGTTTAACAATTTTTTATTCCAGGAAAGATTTTTTGCTCCTTTAAGCTTTAATTTGAATATTGTCTTTGCCCAATTTTTATATAACTTTATATTTGCTGTCTTTTTATTCTTTTTAATAACAATGTTTAGCCTTCCTAAAAAGACATGGCATTTCATTTCTTAAACAAAAAGAGAGTTAAAAATAAATGGGGAGAAACCGACCTTGAAGAGTTTTTTTTAGATAATTTTTTGAAGAAAGAAAAAAAAGGCGATGAAATCCTTTCAAGAAAGATAGAAATTCCATTAAATAAAACAAATTTTATTTCCGTTTTGGTTTTGGCATTGGTTGCTGTTGGTTTTCTTTGGTCTTATAGTTTTATACTTCAGGTAGGGCGCGGAGATTTATATACGGCAATGGCTCAAAGAAACAAGTTTATAACTTTAGACATTGGCTCGGAAAGGGGAGTGATTTATGACAAGAATATGCAGCAGCTTGTTTCAAATCAAGTTGTTTTCCAATTATGGCTTGATAAGTCAAAGTTGCCTGAAGACAGCGAAAAAAGAGACAAATTAATTTCAAAAGCGGCAAGCGTTATTGGCGAGGATAAAAGCTTTTTGGATGGCCAGATAAAAGAAAGCCGGGAGAATTTTTTTCCTTTAAAAGAAAATTTGTCTCACCAAGATTTAGTTTTATTTAAAGCAAGGGAAACTGAATTAAGGGGTTTTGAAATAAGGAAGATAATGGTAAGAGACTATTTAAATAAGGCATGCCTTAGTCATATTTTAGGTTATCTTGGAGAAATATCGTCAGATGAGTTAAAGTCTCTTAGCGGATACAAAATTGGTGATTATCTTGGGAGAAGCGGGCTTGAAAAAAGTTATGAGAATGTTCTGAAAGAGAAGAAGGGGGAAATTCAGGTTGAAAGGAACGCTAAAGGCAAAGAAATTTCGAGAAAGGTGCTTAAATATCCTGCCTCTGGCTATAGCTTAGTTTTAAATTTAGACCTGCCTTTCCAGGAAAAAATTGCAGAATCTCTGTCAAAAAGTTTGGATGAAAACAATGTTAGGGCGGGTGCAGTGGTTGCTATAGACCCTCAAAACGGGGGCATTTTAGCTTCTGTTTCAAAACCTTGTTTTGACAACAATCTTTTTTCAAAAGGAATCAGCAAAGAAGAGCTTGACAAAATAAATAGCGATAAAAGCAAGCCGCAATTAAACAGGACTGTCTCGGGACTTTACCCGACTGGTTCAACAATAAAACCGTTAATAGGGCTTGCTGCTTTAGAAGAAGGCATAATTACTCAGGCGACAAAAATTTATTGTCCGCTTGAGCTTTGCGTGGAAAATAAATACACGAAAGAAAAAGAATGCTTTCCTGATTGGAGGTTCCATGGCTTGACAGACATAAAAAAGGCAATTGCCCAGTCTGTTAACCCATTTTTTTATATGATAGGCGGCGGATATATCCGGCCTAACTTTGCAGATAAACGTTTGCCTTCTCGTTTCAATGGGCTGGGGGTTGATAAAATAAAAGAATACTTGTCATTATTTAATTTTGGCAAAGTAACGGGAATTGATTTGCCCGGCGAAAGCAAGGGCAGAGTTCCTGACCCAAGCTGGAAAAAGAGCTATTTTAAAAAACCTGTTTTACAAAAATGGTATTTAGCTGATACTTATAATCTCTCAATAGGGCAGGGATATTTTTTGGCTACCCCTCTTCAAGTTGCAGTTGCTTTTTCTGCGATAGCAAACGGCGGAACATTATATAAACCTGAGGTCGTTGCTAAAATTATTGACAGCAACCGGAAGCTGATTAAGGAAATTAAACCTGTTGTCATAAGGGAAAATTTTGTTAGCAAAAAAAATATTGAAGTTATAAAGCAGGGGATGGAAGAAGCCGTTTCCTCGCCTGACGGTTCCGCGTTTTCTCTGAGCTCTTTGCCTGTTTGTGTCGCCGCTAAAACAGGAACAGCCCAAATTGCAACCGGCGCGGATGTTTATGACAACTGGATAGCGGCTTTTGCGCCTTGCAAAAACCCACAGATTGTTTTAGTTGTTGTTGTTGAAAATGTAAAACATACGAGAATCGTTGCTCAAAAAATAGCAAAAGAAGTTTTAGAATGGTATTTTAGCAATGGCCTTAACAAGCCAGGAAATAAAAGCGAATAATAAATTTGAAAATTAAAGCAGATAGTAATATAATATTAGTACAATAAATCACTGCCTGTTTAAATTTTTTAGATTGAAACAAACATTATATGGCTAATATAAACGAAATTAAAAAAGCGCGGATGGAAAAAGTTAGGAAGATGATAATAGCCGGAATAGACCCTTATCCTGCTAAAGTAGGCAGGACACACGCGGTATCCGGACTTTTGAAAAATTTCTCTAAGCTGCAGAAAGACAAAAAAGAAATTAAATCTGCTGGTCGGATAAGGACTATTCGCGGTCATGGCAAAGCCACTTTTTTTGACATAGAAGACGGCACGGGAAAAATCCAAGCGCTTTTGCGAGAGGACAAAGTTGGCAAAAGTAGTTATGATTTTTTTAAAAAAATATTTGATATAGGAGACTTTATTTTAGTTAGCGGCGTTTTGGTAAAGACAAAAACGGGCGAGAAAACAATAGAAGTTTCTAATTTTAAAATGCTTACGAAGGCGCTTTTGCCCTTGCCGGAAAAATGGCACGGGTTAAAAGACGACGAAGAAAGGTACAGGAAAAGATATTTAGATTTGATATTCAACAAGGATATAAAAAAGAAATTTGAAATTAGGTCCAAAATAATCCAATCCTTACGCGAATTTTTAAACAAAGAAGGGTTTTTAGAGGTGGAAACTCCAATTTTGCAGCCCTTATATGGAGGAGCAGAAGCAGAGCCGTTTAAGACGCATTTAAATGCTTTGGATATAGATTTATACTTAAGAATAGCTCCCGAACTTTATTTAAAAAGGCTTTTGGTTGGAGGCTTTGAGAAAATTTTTGAAATGGGAAAATGTTTTAGAAATGAAGGTATGGACAGGTCGCATAATCCTGATTTTACAATGATTGAGATTTATTGGGCTTTTGCTGACTATAAAGATATGGCAAAGCTTACGGAAAAAATGTTTACCTTTATCTTAAAGAAGGTTTTTAAGAGTTTAAAGATAGAATACAATGGAAAGGAGGTTGATTTTACTACTCCATGGAAAAGGATAGATTTTTTTGACTTATTCCATAAAGAGACAGGCATCAATTTAGAGGAGACTTCTAAACAAGGATTGGAAAGAGAGGCAAAAAAGTTTGGCATTAAACTCGAAAAGGGTTATCAAAAACCCCAGATAGCAGATAAAATTTTTAAGAAAAAATGCCAATCGAAAATTTGGCAACCAACATTTGTTTTGCATTATCCCAGCGGTTCTTTCCCCTTGTCAAAATCCTTGAAAAAAAATCCGAAAAAGCTTGAATGCTTCCAACTAATTGTTGCCGGTTGGGAATTGGTTAAGGTGTTTACTGAATTGAATAACCCAATTGAACAAGCAGAAAGGCTTAAAGAACAGGAAAATTTTTACAAAAATGGGCTTTCTGAGGCCCAAAGAATGGATAATGATTTTGTAGAAGCTCTTGAGTACGGTATGCCTCCAGCAGCAGGGTTTGGCATGGGGATTGACCGGTTAGTTGCATTACTGACCAATTCCCATAGCTTAAGGGAGGTAATATTATTCCCGACAATGAAACCAAAATAAGTGAAAAGCGAAAAATGAAAAATGAAAAATCACAATTCAAAATTTAAAATTGATATTAAAAAACGAAGCTATATTTACGCCCTAAAGATTATGAAACTTATTGAATTTTTACCCAAAAACCAAACTTGTAAAATTATTAGCAATCAATTATTAAGAAGTGCAACAAGTATAGGGGCGAATTTAATTGAAGCTCAAGCTTCTGGCAGTAAAAAGGATTTTGCGAATTTTTTGAATTATTCTTTAAAGTCCGCCAACGAAAGTAAATTCTGGTTAGGATTATTAAGGGATTCTGGTCAGGCAAACCAAGATAAAATAGAGTATTTACTAAAAGAAACTAATGAGATTAGTAATATTCTTGCTTCAAGTATTTTAACTATTAGAGGAAGGAGAAAATTTTGAATTTTAAACTGTAATTTTTCACTTTTCATTTTTCATTTTTAATTTAAGAGAAGCGCTTATGCTTGATATTAATTTTATTCGCCAAAATCCAGATAAGATGAAAGAAACTTGCCGGGTAAAAAACATAGATCTTAATATAGATGAAATTTTAAAGTTGGATAAAGAAAGGAGGGAACTCATTAAAAAAACAGACAGTTTGCGGGCGGAACAGAATAAGATTAAAAAAGGGGAGATAGAAAAAGGCAGAAAGATAAAAACTGAATTAAAGCCCCTTCTTGAGAGGCTGTCTTTGGTGGAAAAAGAATATAATAGCTTAATGCTTTTAGTGCCGAATATAGTTTCTGACGATACTCCAGTTGGGCCTGACGAGACTTATAATAAAGAGATTTACCGATGGGGCGAGCCTAAAAATTTTGATTTTAAGATTAAAGACCATATTCAGCTTGGGAAAGACCTTGATTTAATTGACTTAAAACAAGGAGTAAAAACATCCGGATTCCGTGGTTATTATTTAAAAAATGAAGCAGCTCTTTTGGAGCTTGCTTTAATATGGCACGTTGTTTTAAGAATGACTGCCAAAGGATTTAGCCCTGTTATCCCGCCGACTATTATCAGGGAATTTGCCTTAATCGGTTCTGGTCATTTTCCTTTTGACAGGAATGAGGTTTATCAAATAGCAAATCCGGGTCGGTTGGCAGATGGAAATAAAATTAAAGAGCCATTGTTTCTTGGAGGAACATCAGAGCCGTCGCTTTTGGCTTATTTTGCCGGAAAGACTCTTACCGAAAAAGAATTGCCTATTAAAATTTTTGGTTTTTCCCAGTGTTACCGGTCAGAAGCAGGCAGTTACGGAAAAGACACTAAGGGCCTTTACAGGCTTCATGAATTTATGAAAGTAGAAGAAGTTATTTTGTGTAAAAATGACGTAAATGAATCAAACAAATGGCTTGAAGAAATGAGAGAAATATCGCAGGAAATTTTAGAAGAATTAGAACTGCCCTATAGAGTAATTCAAATATCAACAGGGGATATGGGAGCAGGGAAGTATAAAATGTATGACATTGAGACTTGGATGCCTTCGCGGAACAATTATGGAGAGACTCATTCTGATTCTAATATGACCGATTGGCAAGCCAGAAGGTTAAACATAAAATACATAGATGAAAAAGGAGAAAAACGCTTTGTCCACACTCTAAATAATACTGTTATTGCCTTGCCGAGGATTTTAATAGCAATTTTGGAAAATTACCAAAGAAAAGACGGCAGGATTGATGTTCCTAAAGTTTTACAAAAGTATTTAGGATTTAAAATAATCCCCAGAAAATAGCATTTATTCTACTGCTGTCTTGTTGTAAGAATATAAGAACATTTTATGAGGACATTCTTTTTAAATGGAAAATTTGTTAAAGAAAGCCAAGCGAAGGTAAATATAGAAAATTTGGGTATTCTAAGAGGATACGGCGTCTTTGATTATATAACTACTTATAATAAAATTCCATTTCATCTTGATGATCATCTTTCGCGTTTTTTCAAGTCTGCTAAAACTGTAGGACTGGAAGTTCCATATAATAAGAGCCATGTTAAAAAAATCATTATTTCTTTAATCAAAAAGAACAGCCATTTAGAAAAGTTGAGTTTTCGGCTTATTCTTTTTGGCGGCAAGACTTTTGACGGGAAAACTTCAAATAAAGAAAATTTTGCTATTATTGTCTCCAAACCGCA
>JAGGTS010000055.1 GCA_021163625.1 bacterium
CTGCCCTTAAAGCCTTTAAAATTGCAATTTTTACATCCGACTGCCTTATAAAGATAAGGGAAATTTGACTCCTTAAGATTTAGCCTGTCCTTTGTCTGCTGGGGTAAATTTTTCATTTTCTCCAGTACAAATTTTTTGGTAGCAGAATCTGCCTTTGTTTTTTCCTTGCATAAAGGGCATAAAATTCTTACCAGCCTTTGACTAATCACTAAGTTAAGGGTAGCAGGAATCAAGAACGGTTCAATGCCCATATCAATTAGCCTTGGGATTACATCAATAGCGCTGTTTGTATGAAGGGTTGAGAGAACAAGGTGGCCAGTCAAAGCGGCATGAACTGCAAGTGAGGCTGTTTCTTTGTCGCGGATTTCGCCAACCATTATAATATCAGGGTCTTGCCTTAAAATTTGGCGGAGCCCTTTTGCAAAAGTATAATTAATTTCCGGTTTTACTTGCGATTGGTTAATGCCGTCAATAAAATACTCAACAGGATCTTCTAATGTTACAATATTCACCTCTTCTGTGTTCAGGCTATTTAAAATAGCATATAAAGTTGTGCTTTTCCCGCATCCTGTTGGACCAGTAGCTAAAATCATCCCGTACGGCTTTCCTATCGCTTCTTTGAGAATTTTTGAATCCCTCTGATTCAGACCAAGCTGGCTTAACGATTTTATCCCTTCTTCAGGGTCTAAAACCCTGAGGCACACTTTTTCTCCAAGAGTAGTCGGCATTGTAGAAACTCTAAAGTCTATTCTCTTGCCGCTGAGATTCATTGAGAATCTTCCATCTTGGGGTATTCTCGTCTCATCAATTTTCAACCTGCTTAAAATTTTAATTCTAGCAACAATAGCAGGGTGAACTTTTATTGGCAAAAGCAATGAAGAATGCAAAATGCCGTCTAAACGATAACGGATTTTTAAACTGTCACTTGTTGGTTCAATATGAATATCTGAAGCCCTGCCTTCCACTGCTTGACGTAAAATTACTGAAACTATTTTTATAATCGGCGCTTCCTCGACCAATCTCTCCAAACGGGAAGATATCACTTGCGCTGTCGGCTCTTGTCCTTTTATTGTCTTTAGTTTTTCCAAAACTTTCTCAACCTCCCTTTCTGGAGCATGATACTGCTCTAAATACTTGTTAAAAGACGATGGAGTAATTAAAAAAATCTTTGGTTTTAGTTTCCTCTGGCGGGCTAAAAACTTTAAAGCTTCTTGAGCTTGGTCATCCTCGGGATAAACCATTCCAACTTCCAAAACATGCTTTTTTTCGTCAATCTTTAAAGGCGCAATTTTATAATATTCAACAGACTCCCTGGGAATAGACGAAAGAACTTTTGGCAATATTTTTTCTGGTATCTCTTCTCTAATCGGAATGTTCAATGCATCGCTTTTCGCTTGAAAAAGAACCCCTTCTTGAAGAATTCCTTTGCTTAAAATTAATTCTTCGGGTTTTTTTGAAGAATCTCTGAGGGCAGACCTTAAAGTTATCTCTTCTCTTTTTGTTAAATATTTTTTCTTAACTAAATAAGCAATTAAATCCATAAGAAAATTTTATTCTTAATCCTTATAATGTTTATTTATTCAACATTATTATCAATTTTTATTCTACTGTTGTTGTGCTTGTCGCCTGCCCCAAAGGCATAAAGGGATCTTCCCTCCCAAGGTCATTTAAAGGAATTGGGGGAATTTTTTCAATAAAAGTAAAATCTTTTAAGAGCAATAAATTGCTTGGGAAACAATTTGCTTGGTTGCCGTTACTGTCAGAGACAACGAGCCTTGGAAAATATGCTCCTGTTTTTTTATAAACATGTTCAACATCCTGCCCTAAACCTTCTTGACCATCTCCGTAAATCCATTTATAGGTTATAACATCGCCATCAGGATCAAAAGCTTGAGCGCTAAACCTAAATTTAAAAGACGGTTGCGTACTGCCTTCTGGTAAACCGCTTGGCAAATTAACTTTGCAATAAGATATTTTTGGAGGTTCGTTTAGCGGTCCAACCGTTATTGGTAAAATAGCGCCCGATGACTTATTCTCTGTTGTTTTATCCCCGTTTTTATAATATTCCAAGCTAGCGTCAACGGAAACTTTTAAATTATAAACGCCTGGCTTGTTGTATTTACAAACACCAATATAATTCCTTGCCTGAGTTTTTTTTGAAACAACATCGTAATTTCCGTCATTATCACAATCAAATTTATAAACAAAGTTCCCTGAAACTAATTCAGGAATTACCGCCTGAAATTTTCTTTCAAGCGGAAAAGTAGAAGATGCGGCGCTGCTTGAAGATACGCTGCTCGTTGGCGCTAAAACAGGGACAAGCTTTACTGAAAACGCGGGTAAATTAATCTTTAACGGAATTGAAAGCGCAGATAAATCTATATTTATTTTTGGCAAAGCGGGAAAAATTTTCGCTTGATTGCGCGCCTCCGGATTAAAAACAACCTGCTGAACCAGAATAATGATTGACAAGAGAACAAATGCTAAAACTAAGTATTTAAGAATTTTATTTTCAAAATCTTTTGAAGCCATAGTTTTTGTTAATAAAAGACAAGCTTAATAATAATAAACTTTTAAAGACAAATCCGCTGATAAAAAGTCATATCCATTTTCCTTGCTTAACGCGCTTTTCTTTGGCGATATGGTTAGCTGTTCAATTTCAATCATTCTTGAAGAATTCTCAATATCTTTTATAAAGTTATTTATGGAAGAAAAAGTTCCATGGACAGTAATGTTAAAATAAGCCTGCTTTAACTTATTTTCTGGCGTTTTTTGGCTGGCACCTCGGTTTGTTCTCCGACCTGGCTGGGAAACAGTAGACAAAATCAGACCATTGGCCGAACTTTTTGACTGGAGAAATTCAAATAGAGAGGCAGCTTGAGGCCCATCTGGCAAAGCCGAATTAATTTTCTCTATCTCGTTTTTATAAAAGCCAATTCTTTCAGAAATTGCCTCCAAATTAGAGTAATAATCGTTCTCCTGTTTAAGAAAGCTATCTGCTGATTTAATGCCTGCTTCTAAATTTTTCAAAACAAATAGCTTTGGAAGGACATAATAAGCAAAAACAACAACAGATATAAAAAATAAAATTGGGATTAAAAATATTCTTTTCATTTTTATTTTGATTTAAATAGCTCCTTTGAAAAATTAATAAGCAGTTCAAAATCAATCCCTCCCTCTTTTGACAAAGAAATATCGGAAAGCGCCGCTTCTTTTACATATTTCTCCTTCCTTAAAGAGGCAATCTGTTGAGAAACGCTCTTAAAGTCGCCTGCTGTTGCCCCAATTTTTGCCGTGTTTTTTTCTGAATCCACAAAAAGATTGGTAAATTGAACATTCGGATGGCATTTTGACTTTAAAAACTCAATTGCCCTTGAAACTGTTTTATGCTCTTCTAGAATAGAAGAGAAGCTTCTAATTTTATCCGCAAGGGTATTAATTTCAGCCTTTTGAACAAATCCATTAATTTTGTTCTTTGTTTCCTCAATATTTTTTTCAACCAAGGCTTTCCTTTGTTGGGCATTGGCAATTTGTTTTTTTAAGAAATAGAACCAGCCAGCTACAACTAAAAGTAAAATTATAGAAAATAAAAGCGTAACATTTACCCACCTTGGCACTTTCTTCTTCTCTTTTGGAATAATCTCTAACAATTTATCTTTTTCCATAAAATTTAATTATATTAATTATATAACAAATTATGTAAAAAACAAAAGTTTAGCTTTCCAATTCTCTTAAAGCCGCACCAAGAGCAATAGCAAAAATAGGCCCTATCTGCTTCAGGCGCTCCTCTAATCCTTTTGGAAAAGAAACTGACGAAAACGGATTCGCAATCAATATATTTTTTTCAATTCCACTTGCCAAATAATTTTCTAGCCCGAGCATAACAGAGCTTCCTCCGGAAAAAATAACATTATTTATCTTTCTTCCTTCATCTTGGTAAAATTGACGGCAAATTTTATTTATTTCAAGGTATAATGGTTTTATCTGAGAATCAAGAATTTTGTAAACATTCTTATTTTTGGGGTCAAGACCGTATTTTATTTTAAGCTCTTCGGCTTTATTGTAGTCAACTCCAAGGCCGCGGCTTAAAGCGTTTGTAAGCTTGCCACCGGAAATATCGTAACTATGGCTTAATTTTAATGTTTTATTTTCAACAATGCTTACAGTGGTGCTTTCATGGCCAAAATCAACCAGACAAACAGGCTCTCTGCTCTTTTCTTCCGGAATAGACGATCTTATCAATCCGAAAATTTCCGCTTCTATATTTTTTAGCCTAAGGCCGCTTAAAGTAGCAACCCGCTGATAATTTGCTAAAACCTTTTTTGGGACTGCAACGAGCAATATTTTGGTTCGCGCGCCTAAAGAAATTCCCCCCTTCTCTATAACCTGCCAGTCAATAGTAACTTCATTTATTGGAAGAGGAATATAATGACGCGCTTCAAATTCTACTGCTCTTGCAACTTCTTCATCGCTCATTGGCGGAAGACTAAAAACAGTAAAAAATGTGGAAAAATCAGGGATAGAAAATGCAACGTCTTTTTCTTTAATTTTTGCTTTGTCTAAGAGCGCTAAAATAATATCAGAAACTTTATCGCTTAAAAGTAATAAGTTGTCACTGCTAAATGTCCTTAAAGAGGAAGATGGCCCAGGTAATTTAAATTCAAGATAATTTTCAAGCTTGCCTTTTTTGCCGGATAATGAAATTTCCACAATTTTTACAGAAAAAGAACCAATATCTATCCCTAAACATTTTTTAGAAAAAAATCCAAAAACCATAATTTTAATTACTTTGCTTTTTCAATTATAATATTAAATATTACAATATAAAAGAGCTAATATCAATCTAATAAATTTCAAATGAAATTTTCTTCTTTTGGAAAATTTTTTATAGATACGATTTTTCCAAAATTTTGCCTAGGATGCGGCAAGGAAGGCGAGTTTGTCTGCCAAGATTGTATAAGCACGATAGAAATTTTAGAATATCAGTTTTGTCCGTTTTGCAAAACCCAAAAGAGAGTCTTTGAAAAAGGAACTTGCAAAAATCACCGAAAAAAATATCTAAACGGGCTCTTTGCAGCAACAAGCCTTGATGACCCGCTTGTTAAAAAACTAATCCATAACTTTAAATACAGTCCTTTCTTAAAAGAACTTTCAAAACCGCTTGCTTATCTAATTATATCACATTTCCTTCTAAGCGAGAACAAACTAATCCATAAAAAAAATAACAATAAAGACTTAATAATTCCTGTTCCGCTTACTAATTTAAAAAAAAGGCAAAGAGGGTTCAACCAATCAGAGTTGATTGCAAACCAAATTTCAACGTTCCTAAAAGCTGCTGTTGTTTCAAATGCCCTTATAAAACAGAAAAAGACTATGTCTCAGACAAGCCTCTCGGAAAATGAGCGGAAGGAAAATATAAAAAATGCTTTTTTTGTGAAAAATCCTGAAAAGATTAACGGCAAAAGAATTTTTTTAGTAGATGATGTTTTTACTACCGGAGCAACTATGGAGGAATGCTCAAAAACATTAAAAAATGCCGGGGCAAAAGAAGTTTGGGGGGTTGTAGTTGCGAGAGAAATGTTAAAATTTTAGATCTTCTTTATCTCCCTGATAAGCTTCTTTGTTTGGTTGTACATCTTAATATGAGGGTTTTCAATTCTTAGGAAATAGCAAACAGTAAAGAATAGAGGGCCGATTAAAAAATAAGCAAGCTTCATCCAGGCTGGACCATGGAGGCAATTGCAGAAAGGAAGGCCGGAATAATTGGCAGCAGCTAAATTATGAATATCCAAAAAATTATATCCAATGTCTTCAACTAATATAAGTAATGGTAGATAAATCGCTGAAAAAAAAGCAAGCATTTTTATAAAGCCTCTGCCAATTTTTCTTATTAAAATATGCTCGTAATGCAGGTATAAAAGATAACTGCTAAATAAGCCCATCGCCCAAGCAAAAAACGGGAAAAGGTTTATTTTCCATAAAACAATAAAATTATAGTTGTAAGCGTATTGGTTCCTGGCAAAAAAAATCCAAACAAAAGAAATAAAGGTTGCCACTGCAAAAGGGTAAAGCAAAGATGTGCGTTGAGAAAGAATTAAATAAGGAATAGCTAATAAATAAATTATAAATATGAGATAGTCCGGCCGGAGAATAGCAAAAAGTAAAATAGTTAAAACGCTAATTACTTGGTCTGCAATAAAAAGTTTTACCCTCCATTTGTAAAAGTCTCTTATAATTTCTTTCTCAAGATGTTCTAAGTCCATACTCTAATTATAGAATGTTTTAAATCTAACAAATTTTAATCTGTAAATTTATTTTTCAATTCTTTACCAAAAATAGCGGAGGGGACAGGACTCGAACCTGCAAGCGATTTTACTCGCTACGGATTAGCAATCCGCTGCCTTACCATTCGGCGCACCCCTCCGGTTTCTATAAAATTATCACAAAAACAAGAACAAATCAATTATTTCTGCCTCCGAACGTTCCCTACTATAAATGAGGTTGTGCTTACCTTTGGCAAGCGCACAATGCTAAATTCTAAATCCTAAATTCTGAATTCTAAACAAATTCTAAATTACAAATTACAAATCAAAATAGTTTGTAAATGACGAAACCCGAATGACGAATGACGAAAAAAAATGACCAATGACTAATAATAAAAACATTTGGTCATTGGGAATTTGGTATTTTTTCGGGTTTCGGATTTAGAAATTCGGGTTTTTCCCAGCGATTCCATCTCTGAAAAATAAGTTGCTCAGGATGTGTGCTTACCAAAGGCAAACACAAAAGGGTAAGCACAAAGCAGGATTTAGATATTAGAATTTAGAGTTTGGTTTAAGGGTAAGCGCAAACAGGATTTTCTATTGAAAATAATGTTTTTTCATGCTATTCTAACTTTACTGGTCCCCATAGCTTAAAGGACAGAGCGTAGCCCTGCGGAGGCTAAAATGGAGGTTCAATTCCTCCTGGGGACACAAAAAGAACATTAAAAAATAAAATAAGAAGAAAGGAGGAAAAAGGCATGTCTACTTGTCATATTATCAGTTCCATTATAAAAAGGCTTCAGCCAGTAAAAGTAAAATCAATATCTGACTTTATTAAGTTAGCAAAACAAGAAAACAGCAGAATTATTTTTTTGACCCCTGTCCAGCGCTCGAGGACAATAAAAGGTAAAAAACAAACTCTTCTTCAGTACATTATTGAAATGGAATTTACAGGCAAGACAGGGAAGAAAAAATATTTTAGAGAATTATATTTTGAAAGAAAAGCCATTGAAATTGGGAAAAATGAGATGAAAATTAGGAAAAGAAGCGCTTCCAGCATAACCGAGTTATCTGTCAAATTGTCTGAGTTGCTGGAAAAGGAAAATCCGGGGATAGAGGTTAAAGTTCTCCCATTTAAAGGAGAGCCTGCTGACTAACCCAAGACAAACCAAAAAGAGAAGCGCTACGCTTCTCTTTTTTAAAATTTTTTAGCAGTAAAATATATTTTTACTTTATTTCCCTGTTATTAAACCTATAATTAAAGTAAAGGCTAATCAATCTAAAGCTAAAATGAAAATAGAATTAAGCACACCAATTGAAAATATCCCCAGAGTCGGGCCTATTTTTGTAAAAAAGCTGCAGAAAATTGGGATAAAAACCGTTGAGGATTTAATCTTCCATTTTCCCCATCGCTATGAAGATTTTTCTAATATTAAGCCGATTTCAAAGGCAACGCTAAATAAAAATTGTTCTATACTGGGAAAAATTTTAGAGATAAAAAATTCAAGAACTTGGAAAAAGAAAATAACCATAACCAAAGCGATTATTGAAGATAAGACAGGGGCAATAGAAGCTGTCTGGTTCAATCAGCCTTATCTATTAAAAAGCTTAAAGCAAGGAGATGTTGTTTGTTTGGCAGGGAAAATAAGTATCGGGGCAGACGGAATGTTTTTATCCAATCCTGCGTATGAAAAAATCCCACAAAAAAACTACCAGCCAGAGCGTAAATTTAATGGAAGCGAAAAGAATGAAGAAGATATAAGCCTCATTCACACTGCAAGAATAGTGCCAGTTTATCCAGAAACAGAAGGGCTATCATCCCGCTGGCTTCGTTATATTTTAAAACCCTTGCTTTTAGAATTAAAAAACAAAATACCAGAGGTGCTGCCAGAAGAAATTGTTAAAGGATATAGCCTTTTGCCAATTGAAAAAGCAATTTGGCAAATCCATTTTCCAAATTCAATAAAGCTGGCAAAAAAGGCAAAGGAAAGGTTTTCTTTCCAAGAACTTTTTTTGATTGAATTATCCGTTTTAAGGGAAAGGCTAAAATTAGACAAAGAAAAAGCGGTTTCCGTGCCTATAAATATTAATTTAATTAAAAAGTTCGTAGGCTCTTTACCGTTTAGACTCACGGATGCCCAAAGGAAATGCGCTTGGCAAATATTGAAAGATTTAGAGAAGCAAAGGCCAATGTCGCGTCTTTTGCAAGGAGATGTCGGCTCCGGAAAAACAATAGTCGCTATAATAGCAAGCCTAAATGTTGTCAAGGCCGGTTATCAAGTTTCTTTTATGGCCCCAACTGAAATACTGGCAAAGCAGCACTTCCAGGAAGTATCTAAACTGCTTTCTCCTTTTAAAATAAAAATAGCCCTTTTAACAGGAAAAGAAGATAAAATCATTTCTCAAAAACTAAAAAATGAACTTATAGAGATATCAAGAAATAAACTTTTGGAAAAAGCGAAAAAAGGAGAAATTGATATCTTAATTGGAACCCATTCTTTAATCCAAGAAAAAGTAAAATTTGCAAAACTGGCATTATGCATCGTTGATGAACAGCACAGATTCGGCGTTGAGCAAAGAGCAAAGCTTAGCCAAAACAAAAAAGCTAAAACCTTAAAGCAAACCAATAAAAAACATAGCCTTATCCCCCACTTTTTATCAATGACCGCGACTCCCATCCCAAGAACGCTGGCATTAACAGTATACGGCGATTTAGATTTGTCAATTTTAGACGAAATGCCAAAAGGAAGAAAAAAAGTAATTACAAAAATTGTTTCTCCAAAAGAAAGAGAAAAAACTTATAATTTTATAAGAGAAAGGATTAAAGAAAAAGAGCAAGCATTTGTAATTTGCCCAAGGATAGAGGCAACAAATAATGAAAATAAAGCATTAAATAAAAAAGAAAATTCCTCTTGGGCCCAAGTAAAGGCGGTAAAAGAAGAATATGAAAAGTTGTCCAAAAAAATTTTCCCAAAGTTAAGGGTTGAAATGATGCACGGGAAAATGAAAATAAAAGAAAAAGAAAAAATAATGAAAAAATTTAAAAAGGGGGAAATTGACATTTTGGTCTCAACCTCTGTTGTTGAAGTTGGAATCGATATCCCAAAGGCAACTATTATGGTTATTGAGGGAGCAGAAAGATTCGGGCTTGCCCAATTGCATCAATTCAGGGGAAGAGTCGGCCGTTCAGATATGCAATCATATTGTTTTTTGCTGTGCCAATCTCTGACTAAAAAAACCAAACAGCGGCTGGCAGCTATGTTAAAGGCAAAAAGCGGTTTCGAGCTGGCAGAGAAAGATTTGGAAATCCGCGGCCCCGGGAGTTTCTACGGATTAAAACAATGGGGAATACCGGATTTGGCAATGGAAAATTTAAAAAATCTTCCGCTAGTTGAACAAACACGCCAGGCAGCAAAAAAAATTTTGGAAGAAGACCCAAATTTGAAAGCATCTCCAATCTTAAAAGATAAAGTGAAAAAAATTGGAGAAAAAATTCACTTAGAGTAGTTTCTCACCTTTGGCGTGTTCCAAAATCCAAGATATTTGCCAACCATCATCCTCGCCTGCGCCTCTAAGGCAGGAAAAGCGCCAAAAATTATCAAGGTAACCGGAAGAAGCGCCCATTGGAAAACCATTCCAAACCTCGTAAAAAAACTTACTTTTTTGGGCCGAGGAGGCAAAAAAAGAATATTTAATAAGGCGGCAGAAATCATTCCAATAGAGGAAAAAGTCATAATTTTTCCAGTTAATCGCGGCAAATTATATGAAAATAAACTAATATTAAATTCGTCTCCTCCCAAAAGGAGGGGCAGCCACCCTAAAAAAAGAAGCAAAAGAGAAGCGCAAGCCCAAGACCAAAAGCCGTCAATAGTTACAAAAAAATAAAACAATTTCTTTCTTAAAGATATTTTTTTGTTTTTTAAAAAACCGTAAAGCATAAAAGGGATTTCTGTGCATCCCCATGCCCACCGTCTTTGCTGTTTGTACTGGTTTAAAATAGCCTTAAAAACATTTGGCGAATCAACAACATCCATTGAAATTGGATAATACAAAGGAACAATCTTCCAGTCGCCGTTAAATTTCAAAAATGCTTTCCAGAAAATACGCGAATCGTCGGCAACCACATTTTTAGGAAAACCAACTTCTATAAACGCAAAAAATGGCATTGAATGCGAAGAATAAGTAACAAGTTGCTCTGGCCTTTCCTGCTGCATCATCTGCCAAAAAGTATTTGAAACAGCAACCACTCTGGCGAAAGAAGGCGCCTGCCAAATATTGTTATGATAAACAGGAATAGGCTGAAAGCTTACATTCTTTGGTTTGCCAAGGGCAAGGTATTTGTGGGTCAAGTAAGAAAAATAGTGCAAGAAAACTTTAGAGTCAGCGTCAAAAACGGAAACAATAATATTTTCATAAGGAATTTTTTCTTTATCAACAAAATTTTTTACAAACTTAGAGCTATAAGCAACATTAGAGCCCTTTCCGGCAATCTCTCCCGGAAGATTTTGCGGGTGGGCAACAACAAAAAAATTATAAAAAACTTTATGGCAATAATCTCTTGCCATTTGCGCTATATAGTCCTTTTGTTTGCCAGCCGCCTCTTCTTGGGCAAGAACAACGATTATTTTGTCTTTTGGATAGGAAGAATCTTTAAGCGATTTTAATGTTTCTTTTACTACCTCCCACCCCTCAAACGCAACCGGCAAAATTACCAAGTGATAAATTTCCTCCCAGCCTTTCATCTTAACTAACTTTTTATACCAATCTATTTTAAGGTTTTTTCTCATCTCTCTAAAAGAAAACGCTTGATAGATTGAAAGATAAACAATTTTTAAAACCCAATAAGTGGAAAAAAGAATTATGAAAATTCCTACCCAAACCGGCCTAAGCCAAGAAAAAAGAACAGCAAAAATAAGAGTGCCAAAACTTAACAGGGCAGGAACGCATTCAAAAAAACGATAAACCGCTCTTTCTTTTCGATTTTGAATGCTGTAAGCCCTGTCTCCAATTTCTAAATAGCTCTGCTTTGGAAAAGGCATAAAAAATAGCGGCCCTGACGGGAGTTGAACCCGTATTTTTAGCTTGAAGGGCTAATGTCCTAAACCGTTAGACGACAGGGCCAATTTGTTGTTAATTCTAACTTAAAAATTGGAAAAAAACAATATTTCATATATAATTATACATACTCACCTGTTATCCAATAATATAAGGCATTTTTATTTAATTGATGAAAAAAGAATTAAATATCAAACATCCAATAACAATACTTGCAATTGACACTTCATGCGATGACACTTCAATAAGCGCGGTAAAGATAGCCAAAAACAAGAAAGAAACAGAACAGGAAATTTACATTCTTTCAAATATTGTTTCCTCGCAGATAAAAATTCATCAAAAATATGGAGGCGTATACCCTGCCCTTGCAAAAAGAGAGCACCAAAAGAACGCAGTTAAGACTTTGGAAAAAGCTTTAGAAGAATCAAATCTTTTAAGGAAAAAAGGGCAAATAAAAGCAAACAGAGATGCAAAAAGCAAGATATTAAAAAAAATACTGGAAAGAGAAGAGAAATTGTATAAAAAATTGGAGCCTTTTTTGAAAAAACATAAAAAGCCAAACATACAAGCAATCGCCGTGACAATAGGGCCGGGCCTTGAACCGTGTCTCTGGGTAGGAGTAAATTTTGCTAAAGCTTTAGCTTTTTGGTGGAACCTGCCAATAATCCCTGTTAATCATATTGAAGGGCATATACTTGTAAATTTATTTTCCAGAACAAAAAAAATAAAAGATATGTTCCCTGCCATTTCTTTGATTGCCTCAGGCGGCCACACCCAATTAATCTTAATAAAAAAAATCGGCTCTTATAGGATAATCGGCGAGACAAGAGACGACGCAGCAGGCGAATGCTTTGACAAAACAGCAAGAATATTAGGGCTTAAATATCCGGGCGGACCAGCGATTTCAGCAATGGCTGCAAAAAAATCCGGAAAAAATAAATTTAAAATAAATCTGCCAAAGCCTATGATACACAGTAAAGATTATGATTTTAGCTTTTCAGGCCTTAAAACAGCAGTCCTTTACGCTTTTAAAAAAAAGTCCAAGAAAACAAGAAAATCAAAAGCGTATATTGCAGAAATGGCAGAGGAAATAGAAAAAGCAATTTGCGATGTCTTAATCAGAAAAACAATTAAAGCGGCAAAACACTTTAGCGTAAAATCAATACTTATAGGAGGAGGCGTTGCAGCAAATAACTATTTAAAAGAAAAATTTAGGGAAAAAATAGCTAAAGAAATCCCTAAAGCAAAGTTTTACTGGCCCAGCAGAAATTTATCAACCGACAACGCGGCAATGATAGGGATAGCAGGCTATTTCAATTACTTAAAAAATAAAACGAAAAATTGGGAAAAAATTACAGTTAAAGCAAACTTTAGGCTTAAAACGCGCTAAATTTTTATATTCTTTTTTTATTTTTTCTCTATTTTTACATTAATTATGCCATTTATACTTTATCTTGCCAGTTTTTTGCCAAGCATAATTTGGCTTTTATTTTACCTCAGAAAAGACGCCCACCCAGAATCAAATAAAATGGTTATAAAAATTTTTATCTTTGGCTTCTTAGCATCTTTTTTATTGGTTATCACAGCAGGAACCGTAATGCTCGTATTTAAGCTTAATTTGTCAGCCAAAAATCTTCCAAGCTCTCCCTTTTTGCAGCTTCTCTACTTTATAATCGCTGCAGGACTTATTGAAGAATATGTAAAATATCTTGTCGTGAAATTTGGAGTTTTCAAAACTTCTGAATTGGACGAACCGGTTGACTTAATGATTTATATGATAATTTCGGCATTAGGATTTGCCGCCTTGGAAAACATCCTATATATATTCTCTGCTTATTCAGAAACATTAGAGGTGTCTTCAATTGAAATCGCGGTAACAGCAAGTATTATCGTTCTTGTTTTTAGGTTTGCGATCGCAACCCTAATCCATGCCTTTTGTTCAGCAATATTTGGATATTTTATAGCCATTTCGTTTTTGAAAACCAAACAAAGAAGAAAATATTTTTGGCAAGGATTGATTCTGGCAGCAAGTTTGCATGGCTTCCTCGATTGGTTTATAATAGAGTCAGGGAATATTTTTCCGCAAGCAATGATTTTTTCCGCTTTGCCAACTCTAATTTTAATAATATGCTTGTCTATCTTCATTTCTATTGCCTTTACCAAGCTTAAAAAAATAAAAGGGATTTGCCAAATTTCCCAACAAGCTAAAGGAACTGCAAAATTTTAAATATTAAAAGTTTATGCCTTTTTTAAAAGACAAAAAAGATTTGCCAAATGAATTTGAGAAAAAAGAGGGTCAAAAGAATGACGGCAAGCTTGTAGTTGATGTTTATGAAACAGACGCCAACTTATGCATTAGGGCGCCTATTGCCGGCGTGGATTCAAAAGACATAGAAACATATGTTGAAAACGGAATTCTAACTATAAAAGGGGAAAGAAAAGAGCCAGAAGAAAACGAAATAAAAAAATATTTTTTAAAGGAGTGCTATTTTGGCAAATTTAAAAGAGAAATAATCCTGCCTGAAAATATCGACATTCAAGGCATTGAAGCCTCTTTAAAGAAAGGGATTCTAATTATTAAATTCCCAAAAACAGAAGAGTTAAGAAGGAAAAAAATTAAAATTTTTGAAAAAGAAGAGCAGGTTTAAACAAATTTTACCGCTTAGCCTTAGCCGCCGATTCAACAGCTTGCTCGCTGAGAACTGTTAAGTAAATTTTCAATAAATTGTTGCAGATTGGCTGGCAGGCATATACATATATACAAACTAAAATGCAATTTTTAAAAAACAGCAGAAAGCTGTTTTTTATTTTTTTGCAAATTAAAAATGATTAAAATGTGCCGCGGGAGAGACTCGAACTCTCAGCCCAAAAAGGACATGGTCCTAAGCCATGCGCGTCTGCCAATTCCGCCACCGCGGCAAGCTAATTCTTATATTATACAAAACAAAACCAAGTTTCAATGCTCTATCAAAAAAGGGCAACAAAATTTTGTTGCCCTAAATTAATCTTACTTTACCCTATTGCAACTTTCGCCGAACGATTTGTCAAAGCTGGCATTACTTCTATGATATTATCCTTATAACTATAAAAGGAATAATTCTTGCAAGGGCGGCAATTGCCAATCCAACCAAAGCATATATAATCCAGTTTTTCCCTGAAGTCGCTTTATCCGGATCACCGCGCGCTGTAGCGTATAGAAATCCTCCAACAGCAATCATAATAACCACAACTAAAATTAAGATATAGAAAACCCAGCTTGTCGCATAAGTAACAGTGTTTGCAATACAAACAGTGGACCAATCAGGAGTTGGAGCGTTAACGCCGCCGTCTATACCGCAAAGATTGGTTCCTTCTTCTGGCCCTACTATGGCTCCCTCGGGATAGGTAACACCATTAATAGTAACAGGCTGATGCATTCTGCAGCATTGATTTGGACCAGCTTGGGCAGAAACAGCCAAAGGTAAAACTAAAGCAACAAGCAATCCTCCCAAAACTAATGTTGATAGTATTTTTCTCATTTTTTTTACTCTAAACATTTTTAGAAAAATAATGTTTAGAATGTTTTAATTCGACCTTTTTATATC
>JAGGTS010000026.1 GCA_021163625.1 bacterium
GGTTTTTCTCCAACAGGCGTTGTCACGCCGTAAGTATGGATTTCCCTAATAATGGCTGATTTTTTTAGGACAACAAATGGAATTTCTTCTGTCTCTCTATTTATTCTTAATCGTAATAAGGCAAATAGTTTACTCCTTTTTTTATTTTCAAAGCTCAAGAAAATTTCTCTACCTTGCGAAGCTTCATAATCTTCGCGGAAAAGGTATATTTTTTCTTTCGGGTCATAGTTATTTCTTATCTCTCTGCATCTGATGCATTTGCATCTCAAATTCATTTTTGCCATTCTGTCCTGTACTATTTCTCTTAAGTTGGAAATTTTGACGCCTCCTTCTACAATGTCTTTTGCTGATATGTCCCTAATAACCCTTTGGATTCTGCACCAGTAAGGGATTTTCTGTTTTATTTCAATTAGAAGTTTAATTAATTTTTCTTTGTTGTAAGGCTTATATTCTCCTCTTAAATATTTTTTATATAATGGCGCTTCTTTTAGCAGGGCTAACGGGTATATTTTAAGAAGGTCCGGTTTAAACCTTGGGTCTGAGAAAATTTCTTCAAACATTTTTATATCTTTCTTAAAGCTTGAGCCGGGCAGATTGGGCATCATTTGATAAGAAACCTTAAATCCAGCATTTTTCAAAAGTCTAGTTGCGTTAATAGTTGCCTGAACATCGTGTCCCCTTCTGTTAGCTTCCAAGACGTCGTTGTAAATGCTTTGAACTCCAATTTCTACCCTTGTAATGCCCAGTTTCCTTAATCTTTTTACCTCTTCTATATTTATAAAATCTGGCCTTGTCTCAATTGTGACGCCTATTATCCTATGTTTTGCCTTTTCATTTTTCTTCTGCTCTTTTGCTAAAGAAGAGCCTATAGCCTTTTTTTCTTTTTTAAAAGAAGGGAAATCATTCGCTGCCCGAAAACACTCTTTAACAAACCAAGTTTGGTACTTTTTTGGATAAAAGCTCCAAGTGCCTCCTATAATTCTTAGTTCTATTTTGTCGAGCGGATGTCCTGTGCTAGCCAATGCTTTGAGCCTGTTTTGTATTTGAAGATAAGGGCTAAAATTATTTAATATCGCCCTTTGGGCGGCAGGTTCGTTTTTTAAATAGCTTTTTGGCACTCCTTTCTGTTGAGGACAATAAATGCATTTTCCGGGGCAAGGATAAGGCTTTGTGAAAATTGAAATATTTATTATGCCCGAAAGAGACCTAATCGGCCTCTTTTTTAGGAGTCTTTCAATAATTTTCGACTGCTTAACGCTTTTATTTTCAAGTAATTTATGGTAGTTTTTAAGTAGCCTACAGTTTCCCTGGAAGCCGATTTTGTACTTTTTTGCTACTTTTCTCTTAAAAGCGTTTAAATCGTCAGGATTTTTTATCTTAGACTTAATCAGTTCTTTTATTATCTCTGTGTCTATTTTTGTTTGTTTATTGTTCTCTAACTTTGCCATAATTAGTTGTTTTTTGTGATTTTATAGGGTATGGAAAGGAAATATGCAAAAATTATTTTTGAGAAGAATAAAAATGATTATAACCTAATTGCTACTGAATTTTCAAGAACGCGTCATTTTAACAGGGATATTAAGGATTTTTCAAAATTTGTTTCTTCTGATGATAGAATTTTAGACATAGGTTGCGGCAACGGCAGGCTTTTAGATGCTATTAAAAAAAGGCGCCCTGCATATATTGGCTTAGATGTATCAAAGAAGCTTATTAATATTGCCAAAGAAAACTATCCAAACGGGAATTTCCAAGTTTTTGACGGCTTAACCATCCCCTTTCCTGATGATTATTTTGACAAAGTTTTTGCTATCCGTGTTCTTCACCATATTCCATCCAAAGAGTTTAGGCAAAAATTTTTAAAAGAAATAAGGCGAGTTTTAAAACCGCAAGGTTTATTAATTTTAACAGTTTGGAGCTGGCACAGCAAAGACAAAAGGATTTTTCCTTCGCTGGCAAAGGTCTTTTGTTTAAAGTTGTTGTTTCCGGCAAAGTTTGATTTTGGTGATTCTTTTATTAGCTGGCAGAATAAAGTTAAACGCTATTACCATTTTTTTACTAAAAGGGGGTTAGAGAAGTTAGTTAAAAATATTGGGTTTAAAATTAAGCAAAGTTATCTTTCGCCAAAAAAGGCCAAGTATTTAGACATTTATTTAGTGGCAGAGAAAACGCGCCTATAGTTTAATGGATAAAACATTGGCCCCCGGAGCCAAAGACTGCTGGTTCGACTCCAGCTAGGCGCACCAGAATATGACTTAATGGCTTTTTGCCAATTATTTTGTAGGCGGCGCACAGCGCCGCCCATTGATTTTGGGCCCTTCCGTTCGCTTTGCGGGCGGCACATCACTTCCCAAAATCAAAAAGCCCGCCCTCTATGTTCTTAAATTTGATTATACGACAGGATTAAATCTTAGTCCATATAAAATCTGTTAGACAAACCAAACGGCTCAGGGGGCAGAATTCTTGATTGATGGAGAAAAGTAGCCCGCGCATACGGCAACGCTTCCTGTTTCCCAACATTTTATTTTATTGGCTAATGGATTTTGTTTCTTTTATGTATCTGTGGAAAAAAGTTTTGGCTTTACAATTTATTTTGTGTTATACTAAATTTATAACCGGACAAAATTATGCCTAATCAAAAACTTACAGATTACATAAGAAATTCGCTGGCACAAGGGAAGTCAAAAGAAGAAATCTATAAAGAATTACTTAATCAGGGCTGGAGCATTGATGCCATTCAAGAAAATTTTAACACAATGGTCAGCAAAGAAGAAAGAGAAGACGCTTTAAAAAAGACAATCCGGATTATTGTAATAATTGGGGCTATTTTAGTGGGTGCTGGAATTTTTTCTTTCATTGCCGCTAACTGGCAAGAGATAACAAAACCTGTTAAAATTTTTATTATCCTTGCCGCTATGTTAATTTCTTATGCCGCCGGCTGGCATTTGAAAGAAAAAATGAATTTGCCAAAAAGCGGTGAAGCCCTAATTTTGCTTGGTGTAATAATTTACGGCGCTGGCATTTTTTTAATAGCACAGATGTTTCATATTCGAGCCAACTGGCCCGACGGTTTTATTTTGTGGATGATTGGGACTATTGCTATAGCTTATGTTATGGAGTCCTCCCCGCTATTTTGTCTATCTATACTGCTGGGCATCATTGCCGTTATTGGACATCCGTTCGGGATTTTTACCAGCTTTAGATTTAACTCTTTTCTTTTGACATCTTCCTTTTTATTACTTGCCGCTACTATAACTACATTTGTCACAGGCTGGGCAATGCGTAAAAAAATGCTACCTGAGCTAAAGAAATTTTACTAAACTATTATGATGAGTTATTTCTTTTTTGGATTATTAGGGGCTCTTATCTGGCCAATAATTATAATTGGTTTGATTGTATTTTTTATTGTTAGACATAGGGAAAAGACATACTCTACGCATGATAAAGAATGGTATCTTAGATTTGCACTTTCAAAAGAGGACGCAATCAGTCAGCTGTTTTTACTTTTGTCTTTTCTCTTTCTTGGTGTCACGCTCTTGGCCTTTAATAGAGATTTGGGCGACCCGTTTTCTTGGCACACAATTCTGCTTATAACTTCTATTATTGGATTAGTTATTGCGTATTATTTTAAAACAGTATATACCTTTATATTTAGTTTAATCGGAGCTGTTAACTGGTGGAATGTCCAAGCCATCGAATGGGTACAAAATAAAGATATTGGAACTTCAGCAGCATTCGTTGGCTTGGCCTTCATTGCATTATTATTTTACGTGCTTGGTCGTTTGCATGAAAAAAAGATTAAGTTTAAAAAATTTGCCCTTGTCTATGTAGTACTCGGAATCATCATTATTACTGGTGTGTTATTTTTCTTTTCCACAAGAATAGGGCTCGAAGCTTTAGAAAATATAACCAAAAGGCCCCTGCTTTTTGATTCTTGGCAAATTGCTCTGTCGCTACTTATTTTCATCTCATCAATTGTCGGCGTTACACTTTATTCCGCCAGAAAGAAATTGATTTTCCCTACTGAATTTATTGGGGTCTTTATTTTAACAGCATTATTTAGCCTTATCGCTTTGCTCCCCGAACAAAATATGTCTATCCAGTCCAGCAGCGGGTATTATCTTTCCGGCAAAGGGGTGCTTTGGGCTTTAGTTTTTAATCTCGCAGCTTTTCTTGAATCACTCGGACTTATCTTGTCTGGATGCTTAAGAAAAGAAAATTGGCTTATTAACCTAGGTGCCTTTTTCCTGTTTTTACTTATAATCGTTAAGTATTTTGACTGGTTTTTCACTCTTCTTGATAAAAGCTTTTTCTTTATTGGCGCTGGAATTCTGCTTTTCGTTGTCGGCTGGTCTATGGAAAAAGGAAGGCGATATATACTTAAGAAGGTCAAAACTGAATCACAATAAATTTCATAATAATTATGGAAATAACCAAACAAACAAAATTTATTTTGGCCATAGTATTACAGATACTGATTATTTTTGGTATTATTATTTTTAAAATGATAGTGCTTACTGGCGGAACAGAAGTATTATTAAAAATAGAACCAGTTGATCCGCGAGACCCCTTCCGCGGTGATTATGTCACATTCCGATATAATATCTCTAATCTTGATTTTTATTTATTTAGCAATAAACAAATCAAAAATGGTGATACTGTCTATGTTATCCTTCAAAAAGACAAAAAATATTGGACAGCGCAAACAGTCCAAAAGACTAAACCAACTGCTGAGAATCAAATCTTTATCAAAGGGAAAGTAGTAAGTGGTGGATCAATGAGTCAGGCAGAGACCTTTTCTCATCGGCGCTTTAGTAGGCCTGATCTCCATGTAATTTATGGCATTGAAGAATATTATATTCCGGAAGGCAAAGCACGTGGGTTTAGTTTTTGGAACAAAGAAGTTGTCGCGAAAGTTTCTGTAGATGAAAACGGCAATGCGGTTCTTAAACAAATCTACGTCGATAATAAAGTTTGGCCATAATCAAAGATTTTAATATTAAGATTTAGAAAACAAACCCTCGCATAGGATGTGTTTTTTTATAAGTACACAAAAAACAAAACCCATTAGCCAATAAGACAAAAGATCTAAACGCGCTGCCGTATGCGCGGTTTCCCTTCATCAATCAAGAATCCCGCCCTCTGAGCCGTTTGGTTTGTCTAACAGATTTTATATGGACTAAGATTTAATCCTGTCGTATAATCGAATTATATGCATAGAGGGCGGGATAATCGAGCTTAATTGTACACCTGCACCAAAACTTGACTTCCGGGTTTTTTTAAGAACCATTTTATGGATGGCACGCATGGTATTTTCTAACCAAAATATACATTTTGAAAGATAAGGGATTGTGCTTACCCAGGGTAAGCACATAGTGTTAAATTCTAAATCCCAAATCCTAAATTCTAAACAAATTCTAAATTTCAAATTATAAATCACAAGCAAATTCTAAATTAATTTATGTATTTAACGGCTCATTTAATAATGGCTTTGATTATCGGGAAACTAACCAAAAATTATCTTGCGGCCATAATCGGCGCATTTTTAATTGATATTGACCATTTGATTCCTTTTATAAAGCACGGCGATATTTTTAATTTTAAAAAGCTTTGGCAGGTTGTTGCGGAAGGCAAGCATATATATAACAACCCTGAGAAATATTTGCATAGTGTATTTGTTTGGGCGTTAATAAGCCTTGTCGCTGTTTTTATCAACTTTTACTTTGGTATTATTTTATCTGTTGCCTATCTAAGCCATTTATTTTTAGATGCTTTAGACGGCCCGAATTATTATTTTTTCTACCCTCTGGCAAGAATTAAAATTAAAGGGCCCGTCCGCTACTTGTCGTTAAGCGAGCTTTTTTTGACTATTATTCTTTTAGGAATTTATTTGTTTTTACTATTTTAAATATTCATTTTTCTTAAACCGTGGTTAAAAACGCGTTGCCTTTCTAGAACTTACCGAAGCTTGGCTTTGACCAACTAGAGTGTTTTTATCTATCCCTTGTTATGATATATTAAAATATGTGCGGTATTGCCGGATATATCGGCCCAAAAAAAGCTTTGCCAATATTATTTTCAGGGTTAAAAAGGCTGGAATATCGAGGCTATGACAGCTATGGATTTTTAGTCATCAAAAAAGACGGCCTTCCCTTTTTACATAAAAAAAAGGGGAAAATATCAGACGATGAAAAAGAATTATTGTCCTTGGACATTGATGGGAATATAGGCATTGCCCATACGCGTTGGGGAACGACTGGAGAAATTACTCCAGAGAATGCCCATCCCCACTTTGACTGCAAAAAAGAGATTTTCATTGTCCATAATGGCATTATTGAAAACTATAAAGAGCTGAAACAAGAATTAAAGTCAGAAGGGCATATTTTTAGCTCGGAGACGGACAGCGAGGTTCTTTCTCATTTGATTGAGAAATACCTCTCAGAGCCTTCAGAAAATGGGGAACGGGCAACAAGCCTGGAAGATGCTGTTAGGAAGGTCTTAAAACAAATACAGGGCACTTATGGCATAGCCGTGGTTTCAACAAGAGAACCGGATAAAATAGTGGCGGCGAGAATGTCATCCCCGCTTGTTTTGGGGGTTGGCAAGGATGAGTTTCTTCTCGCTTCAGACGCTTCAGCGATTGTTATGAGAACCAGACAGATTGTTAATCTTGATGATGGGGAAATTGCGGTGATAAAACCCGATGATTTTTATATTTTAAAAGAAAAGAAAATTGAGACTATTGACTGGGATATTTCTGACATCCAGAAATCAGGCTTCCCCCATTTTATGATTAAAGAAATTAATGAAGAGCCGGATGCTGTTGAGAATGCTTTTTTAGGCAGACTGATAGAAGAAGACGGTTCTGTAAAATTGGGCGGGATAGATAGTGTATCTGAACAAATTAGTAAAACTGAAAGAATATTTTTAGTCGGCTGCGGCACTGCTTATTATGCTGCTTTGGTTGGCGAATATCTCATTGAAGAAGCGGCAAAAATTCCCGCAAAGGCCGAAGTTAGTTCAGAGTTTAGATATAGAAACCATGTATTTAATAAAAATGACGCTGCCATCTTTATATCCCAGTCCGGCGAAACGGCAGACACGCTTGGCGCTTTAAGGGAGGCGAAGCAAAAAAGGATATTAAGTATTGGTATTACAAATGTTGTTGGTTCAACTCAGTCAAGGGAAACAGATGCAGGGATTTACTCTCGCTCAGGCCCTGAAATTGCCGTAGCTTCCACAAAAGCCTTTGTCGGGCAGGTCACAACCCTTATTTTGTTGGCTGTTTTTCTGGGCCGCCAGCGAAGAATGGATTTAGAACAAGGCAAAAAAATTATTAAAGAATTAAAGCTTATCCCAGATTTAATCAAAGAAATTTTAAGCCAACAAAACCAGATAAAAAAGATAGCAGAAGAATATTCCCATTTTGATAAATTTATGTTTTTAGGAAGAAAGTATAATTTTCCGATTGCCTTAGAAGGAGCTTTGAAATTGAGGGAAGTTTCTTATCTGCAGTCCCAAGGGTATGCAGCCGGCGAGATGAAACATGGTTCAATCGCTCTAATTGACCA
>JAGGTS010000007.1 GCA_021163625.1 bacterium
ATAAAAGCTATAAATGACCTTAATTAAGCTGTCTGTTCAAGAATAAACAGGCTCAAGAACAAACAAATTGTAGAAATCTGGTTTCTTGATAAAACAAGGGGCAATAAGCGTCATAAAAAATGAGCATAGTACATTCTTTATTACAATTGTTTATAATATAATAATGAGCAATATAGGGCTTACACATATACAGGCAACAGGCTTTTTTATAGTTACTCTCTTAAATTTCCTTTTTGCTTTGCTTGTCTGGCGGAGAATTAGAAATAAAGCTTCCTTCCATTTAGGTCTCGCTGCTTTATTTTCCGGATTATATTCTCTGAGCCAGTCAGGGGTATTTTACTTTTGGAAAATATCTCCAAACCTGCAATTTTTCTTTTGGAAAATGACTTGGATAGGAGCTCTTATAATCCCCTCCTTTCTTGCTTTCTTTTATTATTTCAGCGGCAAAGTAAAATATATTTTCATTAAAATTTGTTTTTGGTATACAGGAGCAACGCTAATTTTCTTTGCTTCTATTTTCACTTCTCTAATCATAAAGGGACGCCCTGTTTTTGTTCCCCAATTTTTTTCTTTCAACGGGACAACAGGATTTCTAGAGCCCCTTGCTAGACTTTACCTGCTTCTTGGCATTAGTGTATTGTTGGCAGAGCTTATAATCTATTTTTTGAAGGTAAAAGGTTTTAAAAGGCTACAGGCAAAATATCTTATATTAGGAATGCTTATTTATGCAGGAGGCTCGCTAGTGGTTAGCGCTATAATTCCGTTCTTTCTAAAAACAGTTGCGTTTATACCAATGGTTGCTTATCTTTCTTTTTTTTGGATAGCATTAACCGTTTACGCCTTTTTAAAATATCGCTTAATGGATATCCGAGTAGTCTTGGGCAAGGGAACAGCTTATTTTCTTTCTCTTTTTACTGTAGTTATCGTAGGCGTTCTATCAGTATTTTTCAATAATAGGCTATCGCATCCTTTATCTTGCTTTATACTTGTTCCTACAATTGGGTTGTTGTCTATTTTACTTTTTCAGTTAACAAAAATATATGAAAAGATAGCGTCTCGTTATTTCTATCATACCTTTTATAACGCCAAAATGGTCATTTATGATTTAGAGAAAAAACTGGCAAAAGTATTAAATTTAAAAGAGCTTTCTCCATTGGTTGCAAAAACTTTAAAAAACACTCTTAAAATAGAAAAAATTGCGGTTGTTTTAATTAGAGAACAAGAGGGAGAAAAAAAATACGATTTCCAAGAAATATTTGGCTTTGATGAAAAAAAATTACTGCTTTTAATCAAGAGCAATCCTTTGGAAAGTTATATTAAAGAAAAATCAAATAAAATAATTTTAATCAAGGAAGAAATCTATTCAGATATTGTAAAAAGAGAAAAAGCTGACAGAAAAATAGATAGTGCAGCTTATAATCTTAAAAAAGAAATGGAAAAATTGGGCGTTGAAATTATTGTTCGCTTGCTTTTCGAAAACGAAATAATAGGCTTAATAATCATAGGTGAAAAAATTTCCGGCGAGTCTTTTACATTCCAAGACCTAAAACTTTTGGAATCATTTTCCTACAGAGCTTCTGCCGCCTTCAAAAACGCATCCCTTTATAGTCAGATAATTAAAGAAAAAGAAGAGCTAGAAAAATTTCATAAAGTAACTGTTGGCAGGGAATTAAGGATGATAGAACTGAAAAAACAAATTAAAAAGTTAGAGGAACAGTTAGCTAAAAGATCAAAGTAATTTTATTTTCTCGCTTAATACTTTCTTATTTACAATTATTTTTATTTTTAATATTTTTCTTAATCAACAACTTCTATTGTTGTTTTTTTTGCCCCAAAGTTTAGAGCCTGCTCTCTTGATGCGAACCAAACATCAACATGATAATCGCCTTTCTTTGCATTCATCCTGTCTGCAACCGAAAAAATTTTATCTCCAAATATGTCCGGGATTCTTATTTTTGTCCCAAAGGGAAGCATATTATTTGCCACAATTCCGTCATGGACCCTTTCTCCGGAAGCAGTAATAAACGGATTCCCTTGCGTTTCGCAGGCAGAAGAGGAGTAAGCGGTGACTATAACCTTTATTTTCCTAATCACTTTTATGTCAGGCAGCGGCGAACAAGGAAGGATGGTCACGCCTTGACTTATTTGCAAGTCTTGGAAACTCTGTTTGTCCTCTATGCTATTCGAAGCCGAAGTAGACTTGACTTCCGCCAAAGCATCGCTTTCTATGGGTATATAAAAAAACAAAGACAACAAAATGCCCGTTATTAACATCATTGAAAATGCTAAATATAAATTTTTGTTTGATAACATAAACCAATCCCAAGAAGGATATTCTGCCAATTTACAATATCTATATGTAAAAGTCAAGCCTTTATCTTAAAAAGATGTAGAAAATATAAAAAGAGCGGGAGACGGGATTCGAACCCGCGATCTTTTCGTTGGCAACGAAACGCTCTACCAACTGAGCTACTCCCGCGTGAAAATGGAAATTGTGTGCCGCGGTCCGGAGTCGAACCGGAATCCCAGGTTTTTCAGACCAGTGCCGTGACCACCTTGGCTACCGCGGCAATTATATCCATATTTTAAAACTATTTTCTAAAAATATCAATGGCGGTGCGTTATATAATTAGCAATACACGAGCCTTCTTTACAACAGAAGCATTTGCGCCTCCGAAAGTTCGCTGTCGCTCGCCCCGAAGGGCAGGAAAAAATAGTGAGGACAAAGCAGAACAATCCTCAAATTTAATGCAGTGGACCTGAGGGGACTTGAACCCCTAACCTTCCCGATGCCATCGGGATACTCTAACCAATTGAGCTACAGGCCCAAAAAGCGTTATTCAAGCCGAATTAAACACTTCTCTTTTTTATTATTACTTTATACCATTCTTTATCAAGATATAAATCATGGGCAACCATTCCGCCAAGAGCCCCAAGCAATATTTTCGGAACAAAACACATATATCCCGAAAGATAAATTATAAAAAAAATCAATGAACCGCTAAGCCAATGATGCAGATGAATTTTTAGGCCTCCAGGACCAAAAATTATTGGCTTTAACTTTCCTGTTTCTAGAAATTTCTTGCAAAATAAGTTTGTTATTAAATAGCCTAAAATAGTCCCAATTCCAAAAAGAACCGAAATATAAAAAGAAAGAGCTAAGGTCGTACTTGGAAAAACAATTTTTTTTGCTTTAGACATATTTTTTTTTAAAAAACACTAGGCCTGGAGGGGAGTTGCACCCCTGCATATCGGTTTTGCAGACCGACGCCTTACTGCTTGGCTACCAGGCCATTTTCTCTAAAAGAATTGCCCTTGGGAGGAGTCGAACCCCCATCAATGGCTTAGGACGCCACTGCTTTATCCATTAAGCTACAAGGGCTGAAAATTTTAATTTAGTTTAGCATAAAACAGCCCGTAATTCAATTTTTCTTCAAGAATCCCAAAAGTTTTTTTAGCGAATATGTATTAATAATATCTTTCTTTTCTGCCCACCCTCGGCGCGCTTGGGAAACGCCATAAACCATATTACAAAGATGTTCTTTCTGATGCGCATCAGTATTGATTACAAGTTTCAGCCCAAACCCAATTGCTTTTCTTATATTCAAGTCGTTTAAATCCAACCTCTCCGGACAAGAATTGATTTCCAAAATCGTCCCTGTTTCTTTTGCTAGTCTAAAAATTTTATTAATATCCAAACTGTACCCTTCTCTCTTCTTTAATATCCTGCCGGTTGGATGAGCTATTATCTTAATATATGGGTTCTTCATTGCCTTAATTATCCTCTCTGTCATCTCTTCCTTACTCATTTTGAAATCCGAATGAATGCCTGCTATCGCATAATCTAATTTTCTTAAAGCGCTGTCTGCTATATCAACAGAGCCATTTTTTAAAATATTCAATTCAGCTCCTTGTAAAATTTTAAAATTTATGCCTTGTTTTTTAAACCTTAAATTCAACCTGTCAATTTCCTTTCGCTCTAAAGAAAGTTTCCTCTCATCCAATCCATGCTCTATTTTTAAAAATTTGGTATGGTCGCTGATACCAATATATTCGTATCCTCTGCCAATCGCTGACTGCGCCATTTCTAAAATAGCGTCTTTGCCCCCATCCCAATCTGAATGGCAATGTAAATCACCTTTAATATCCTTTAATCTAATTAAATCCGGCAGTCCTTTTTTCCCCTGAAAACTTTTTAAGGCTGCTTCAATCTCCCCTCTGTCTGTCCTTATCTCAGGAGGGGGGCAAGCCATTCCCATGGCCATATAAACATCTTCTTCTGTTTTTGAGGCAATCTTTCTTTTCCCCTTAAATAACCCGTATTCGTTTAGCTTCAATCCCTTTTCAATAGCAACTTTTCTTAAATGAATGTTGTGTTCTTTGGAGCCAGTAAAATATTGCAAGGCAGAACCATATGAGCCTTCTGAAACTATCCTTAAATCAACATCAAACCCCTCTTTAAGCCTTATTGAAGATTTGGTCGGACCTTTGCCCCAAATTTTAGTTACTTTAGGCTGGGAACAAAAAAAATCCATAACTAATTTGGGCCTATCTGTCATTACTAAAAAATCAATGTCTCCAATAGTCTCTTCCATTCTTCTAACAGAGCCGCAAACACTAACCTTTTTTACGCCTTTTATGCCGCTAAGTTCTTTTTTGATGCTTTCTACATAAGGAAAAATTTGACTTAATAAAAATCTGCCTTTGCTTCTCATCGCAAATTTAATAGCTTGAAGGATATTTCTTTCCGTTTTCTCTCCGAAATTCGGCAGTTTCCTAACTTTTCCTGTTTCTGCCGCTTTTCTTAATTCTTCCAGATTTGTTATCCCCAAGTCCCTATACAGCTGGCCAACCATTTTTGGGCCAACTCCTTCAACAGAAGTTAGCGCTTGAATATCAATTGGATATTTCCTTTTATAATCTTGGTAGTATTTTATTTTTCCTGTTTTTAAGTATTCAACAATTTTTTTTGCAATGCTTTTGCCAATTCCAGGAATTTTCTCTATTGCTTGCTCCCCGCCTTTCTTATATATATCGCTTAGGCTGTCGCGCATACCTTCAATCGTTAACCCGGCTTTTTGATAAGCATAAGGCTTGAACGCGACATCTTCCATTTCCAAGAAAGAAGCTATTTCGTAAAAAATTTTAGCAATTTCTCGGTTCTCAACTGGCATAGTTTAAAATACTAATCGTCTTTAAACTTAAAACCATTGATAAGCTTAAGCAATTTTTGACCAAAAACATCTATCCAGTATTTTATTAAAAATATAAAACCCAATACTGAAATAAATATGTCTGCAGACCTTAAAGCAATACTAAATACCACTCCGAAGGCGGGATTAAGACTTAAGGATTTGAAGACAAAAACTCCAGCAAAATCAAGGCTCCCCATAGTGGCAGGCAAGGGCACAATCAATGCCATATTTATAATGCCATAAAGAGCTAACGATCCCGACAAACTAAAAGATCCTTTTAAGAAAGCAAATAAAAAAGCAATTCTTAAATAAAACAAAAAATATTTTAAAGAGGTTAATCCAATTACTTTCCAAAATGCCAATTTATTTGGCATAAAAAAGCGCATAATCTTTCTTTCCGCGTCAAAAACAATATTGCTACCCTTGGCCATATCTTTAATGTTTTGTTCTTTTATATTAAAGATTTTCATAAACCATTGAAGCATACTTTCATTTCTCATCGCTTTTAAATAAAAAATGGCAAGCAAAGAAAGCAAGCCGCCAATAACTAATGAGGCAATCAGAACAAAATACTCTGAAGACAGATAACTATTAAATAAGAACAGCAAAAAACCAATGGTTAAAAAAAATAAATAAAGGGTAGCATCTGAAATTTTATCAATAAGCACTGAAGCGCCTCCTTTTTCCCATTTAAGATTAAGTTTCTTTTTGCAAAAATATATCCGAAATGCTTCACCGCCAATAAGGGCAACGGGCGTAATGAAGCTTACAGCATAACCGAGAAGCCAAAGCCCAGCCAAATCGCGAAATTTGAAATTTTCGTTCTCTGACTTTAGAATTAACTGCCATTTCCAAATTCCAATAACAGCGATTAAAAGGCTTAATAAAACAATAACTACACCTTTAAGGCTTAAAATGAAAACAAACGAATCAATCAAGCTGTTTGAACCGATATATTTTATAACGGCTATAAATAATAAAATACCAATCGTAAGGGCAATAAAAAACTTAATCGTTTTACTCATATAATTTACTATTATATTATCTATTATAGCAAAACTAAGCCTTTTACCAAAAAAGAATGGGAAAGCCCATTCTTTGGAACAAACCGGATAAGTTTAAAAAATAAACCAATCTAATATATAATTTTATATATAACAAAAATAAACAACAAATCGCAATAAGCCTCTTAATTTAGCGCCTGCTTTAATTTAACTTTGGATACCTTATCCCTTTTATTTTGTATGATAATTTCCCCGGCAAATCAATAGCAACCTCGTCTCCCACCTTGTGGCCTAAAAGCGCTTTCCCTGCAGGGGATTCATTTGAAATTTTCCCTTGTTCAGGATTTGCTTCCACGCTGCCAACAATGACAAATTCATTTATCTTTCCTTTAATTTCAACTCTAACTTTCGCGCCCAAGCAAACTGTATTTCTTTTTGAAAACGGCGGAGGCTTAATAATTTTAAAATTATCTAATATATCTCTCAAATTTTGAATCTTTGCTGATAGCAGTTCCAAGTTTTCTTGATGGTTAAGAAATTCCGCAGTTAATTCATCGGAATGGATAGAAGGAAACATCTCTTCTTTTGCTCTTGCTTTTTTGATTGCAACCAGCTTCTTGTATTCCCTTTTCACCTCTTTTAAGCCTTCCTTTGTTAAATAATACTTTTTTTGCTCTGCCATATGCGCCACTCTATTACCTAATAATAAGTTATTCAAAATGCTTGTCAATAAAAAGTTATTGCTTTGGCGGCAAATAACGCAAACGCATAATAAAAAGCTTAGGCGTATAAGTCAATGCCAACGCAAAAACAGATAGCCCAAACAAACAGGCTTTAAAAATCGTCTTTAATATCGCCAATAAAAAGCAAGCTTTCTTATATTCTTTATATCAATATTAATTCCAAAAATAAAAGTCCGCAAACGCGGACTATTTGTCTCTATCATGTAGCCAGTCAACCATCAAAGAGCTTAGCCTTTTCTTTTCTGATTCAACATTTTTTCTAAAAAGCCAAAAAACAATTGCCTGACCAAAAGCTCTTTTAAAAAAAATTAACAATTTCATTTTCCCTCCTTGATTAAATTTTTAAGAAGCCATCAAAATTATACCATTTTTTGAAAAGAAAAACTATTTTTAAATTTAGCAAATTAACAAGTCAGATGGAATAGGCCGATAATCATTTCCGGCTTGCCATTATTGGAAGGCTGGACCAAAAGTTCATTAAAAATTTCAACTGCCTTCTTTGTTTTATCAATAATTAAACCAATTCTTCTTTGTTTTATTAGTTCTTTGAGGGATTGTGAAACTTTTGCCGCGCCAAAATCTCCCGTGCCAAAAACAAGCACTTTTGGATTTTGCGCTAGCGCCCTTTTTAAGTCTTCTATATCAAAAAGATGTGATTGTTTTCTTTGCCATCTTAAAATTTCGCCATCTGACCTAACCTCAACGTCATAATCATAAACTTTGCCATTTATTTTTATATACCCAAAATGGTAATCTTCAATCATATTTAAAATACATTATTCTGTTCTTCTAACTCTTTCTTTGCTTTTGCAAGCATATTTACGAGCGTTTTTGCGTTCTGAGGGGCATATCCATAAGCATCATTGTTAAAATAAATATAAGCGCTAAGGCGTTTGTCATGCTCTTTAAAATATTCTTTCTGGGCAGATATTATTTGCTTTGCAAGCTGAAAAAGTTCATCGTCTTTATATTTTGAAGAATATAAACTTTCATTGCCGTGCATTCTAATGTAAAGAAAATCAGCAGTTATTTCTTCAACTTTTGGAAGGGTCGGCGAATCAGCCATACAAAAAGCAATATTTTTTTCCTCTAAAATTTTATATATCTCTTCCAAAAGCCAAGACGGATGGCGGAATTCAAAACTATATCTTAGTTTTTTGCCATCTATGGATTGATTTAATATCTCAGAGGTAAAATCATCCAACCTTTTTATATTCTCTTTTGTAGCGCTAAAGCTTGGAGGCATCTGAAAAAGAATTGGGCCAAGCTTTTCTTTTAAACCAATTGCGTTATTAACAAATTTTTTCCAGGGTTCTTTAGCTTTCTTAAGCAATTTTATATGAGTGATAAAACGGTTGGCCTTAACAGCAAAAACAAAACCATCGGGAGTCCTTTCACGCCATTGTTCAAAAATTTCCTTGGGCGGCAAATAATAAAAAGAAGCGTTAAGCTCAAGCGAGTTAAATATCCCGCTGTAATATTCAAGCTGTTTTTCTCTTGCCAAACCTTTTGGATAAAATATCCCGTTCTCCCAATGCTTATAACTAAATCCGCTTGTTCCTACATAAATATCCTGCATAATGATAGTAGTTATTAATATTACTTCTAAAATAAAGTTTTTTGCCTGTTAAGACGATCTCGCCCAATCTTGCCAAGAATTTTAATCTTTCCATACTCTCCATCGTATCCGGGCTTTATTGATACGTCTCCCCTTCTTGCCATTATAATGCCTTGGGCAATTTCTGGCAAGACAGTTGTTTGTAATTCTTCTTGCGAAACATTTAAAAGAACATTAAATTCGTTGTCAAACTTCTCAATCAAATTATTATATTCCCTGGCAACCTGTTTTGTGCCAACGCCAACGCCAAGAGCTTCTGCAATAATGTTATCCAAGGGGACTAAACTTTTAAATGGAATTGCGTCTTTTGGCCTAAATCCTTTTGGCTTGTCTGAAAGTTGTTCCACCCTGTTCAAAACTCCGATGGTAAGCGGTCTGCCGCATTTTGGGCAAATATTATTATGTCTTTTAGATTCTTCCGGGGAAAACGAAACCCCGCATTCCCTGTGCCCGTCAAAATAATATTTTCCTTCTTGGGGGTAAAATTCAATAGTATACAAAAAGCGCCTTTTGTCTTTTGCTTTTATTGCTTCAATGATTGAAAAATAATCAAGCTCTGTATCAAAAACATTTGCTTCCCTGCCAATATGGCAAAGGGAGTGGGCATCAGAATTAGATATTAAAGTAATTCTTCTCCCATCCTTTATCCGCCAAAGCATTCCAGGATCTGCTGAAAGCCCGGTTTCTCCGGCGTATATATATTTTGAATATTCTTGGAAGCATTCTTCTAGAGAATCAAAGCCAGAACGAGAGCCAAACACGGAAAACCATGGAGTCATCAAATGGGCTGGAACAAAAAAACAATTTTCGTTTATGTCCAAAACAATTTTTAATAACTCCTTTGCGTCCAAACCTAAAATAGGTCTTCCATCCGCTTTAAGATTGCCTATCTTGCCGAGCTTATCGTTTATCTTTTTAACTGTCTGGATATCAGGCGAAAAAATTAATACATGGATTTTTCTTGTCCTCCCGTTTTTTGAATAAATGCAGCTAATTTCTGACGTTAAAATGAATCTTGTCCTGCTTGGTTTGTCTTTTAGCCTAAAAAGCCCTTCTTCTGAGGGCTTAAGCTCTTCTTTTAATGACTGGTACCATTGGGGATGAGTAAAATCGCCTGTTCCCAAAACATCAACTCCTTTAAGTAAAGCAAATTTTGCCAGACTATCAAGGTCAATTTTTGGCGATGTTGCCCGTGAGTATTTTGAATGAATATGAAAATCTGCGATAAATTTCATAAATACAAGCAGTGGCTGGAAAAAAATATTATTATAAAACTTAAAAATAGAAATAAAATCAAAAATAATCTATTTCCGCTTGTATAATCCAACTATCTGAGCTTTATCCAAGATATGACCTGAAATTGCCTTTTCAAGTTCTGCCTTCCCTGCATTTGAACCAAGCTCTAAAATGGTGTCAATCGCATAAATTTTAAAAAAATAACGGTGCGTTCCAAATGGCGGGCAAGGCCCTCCATAACCAGGCTTCCCAAAGCTTGTCATTCCTTGGACAGAGCCCTCTGGAACATGCCCAGCAGCAATTTCTTTTATGTCTGGACTTATATTCCAAAGCGTCCAATGAACCCAAGTTCCCATTGGCGCATCAGGGTCGTCAACAATTAAAACCAAACTTTTTGACTCTTTTGGCACTTGCTCTATCAAAATATCCGGGCTTATATTCTCGCCATCGCACGTATACCTTGAGGGAATCATTTGATTATTTTCAAAAGAAGAACTTTTAATTTTCATATTTGAAATTTTATTTGCTTTTAGCTCTAAATCGTAAGACCTTTTTAAAGTTTTTTTGGGCTTGGACATAATAAAAACCGATATATAAATAGCCGCGCCTATAATAAGTATAATGCCAAACAATACAATGATAAATTTCTTAGAAGCAAACATATCTATTTTAAAAGCTTAAAAATTTTATTCTTTCTATTAAAGCCTTTTACTAATTTAAGTTTTGATTCTGGAATTTTGAAATAATAAGATAAAATTTCGGTTACTCTTTTATTCGCCTTATTTTGCCTCGCTTTTTCTTTTACTTCAACATCAAAAGAATCCTCTGATTTTTTAATTATTTTTTCTTTTTTTGCGTTTGGAAAAACTCTAACTTTTATAAACATCCTGAAAAAATTATCTATTATCGCCAGAGCCGCCAAGGACTCCCCTCTTTTTTCTTGACATTAACTTTTCTAAATTTTCTTTCGCAATTTGTTCAAGGGACAAATCAAGCTCTGTGGCAATTTGGGCCAAATACCAAAGAACATCGCCAAGTTCTTTTGAAAGCTCTATTCTGTCATTGCTAGAAATTTCACCTTTTTTGTCTCTCAAAACTTTTTTAATCTTTTCACTTATTTCGCCTGACTCCCCGCACAAGCCCAGAGTGGGATAGATAAAATTATTGCCAACATTTGGATAAATAGCGGTTTCTTTTGACAATTTTTGGTATTCTTTAAATGTCATATGTTTCAATTTTATTCTTTAAAAGCCCTATATGCTATTTTAGCATAGCCTTTATCGTTTGGATAAATAGGGTCGTATTTTAACTCCGGATTGGTTAAAATCCCTTTTAGAATAATCCGGTGTAAGCAAAGTGCCGTAGTCCTTGGCAATCTCTTTATAACTCTTTAAAAGTTCGTTGTCAAAAAAACTCAGTTCTTGTTTAAAGCAAAACAACCACAGCGTCTGCCTTCTGGATACGTTCAACTATTTTTTAATGTTCCTTGCTGTCTCCTGTTTAGAAATCCTCTTAAAAAATCATTTCCGCCAAATTCCACTATAACTAAACGCAGACACTTTTAGGACGCATCCCTATCGAGCCTTTTTAAAGCATTTCTTTGAATCAATATTTTTGGTCTGCGCGCTGTCCGGCTTAAAAATAAAAAACAAAACAAAATAGGCATCAGAAAAACGAAAATTAATAAAAAATCTTTACCATATTGTCAGGAAATATTGTCTGGCAAATTTAGCGGCAATAAGGTAAAATTATCATCATTCTTCCAAAAGTTTTGCTTCTTTTAATAAAGTATTTAAGTAGCTTAATGGCAGATTTGTTGACTTTGAAAATTTTACAATATCAATATCTAAAATATCTTTTGCTATCATTATTCTCCTCTGAGAAAAAATATCTGCGAAACATCTCTTAAAGGACGGCAAAATAGTTATTGGATAAAGCCTTTGGCTGTCTATTAGGTATTCTAATCCTCTGTTTTTGGGCCAATTCCATCCCAAAAGTTCAACGCCTACACAGCGAGAGTATTTTGTGACATTAGTTGTAAATTTAGTGTTTGTTACAAGAATGCTTTTTATCTCAAAACCGTTGCTTTCTTTCTCCTTAAAGCTTTGGCTGTTTTTAATGTCTAAAAAGCGTGCATAATTTGAAAGGGCAATTTCTAAATGAATCCTTTCCCCAAAAGCATTGCGGTACTTACATTCCCCAATCTTCAGCTTCTTGCCTTTTTCCGCTAAAAAATCTATTTCATATCTTGCCTTGTTGCAAAATCCAGCAATATGCCTGTTTAGGGACACATTATACCCGTTTCTCGAAAAAATTTCTCCGATATATTTTTCAAACGGAAATCCTGTCGGGCCTAACTTTCTCATCGCATCTTTTATGCTAAATTTCAATGCCGCTGATGGCGAATATGAAAAGAGTATCCTTTTGACCTCTTTTGAAATGTCTTTCGTTTTCGCGCCAGAGTATATTTCCCGCTCAATTTCTGAAGCAATTTTGCGGGCAATATCCCTTGAAACGCCAACCCTCTTCGCGCTCCTGTAAATTTTCTTGAAGGAAAACGGTTCTTTTTCCTGTCTTGTGTTAATGATGTAAGAATGATGAGGCATCTTTTAATGTATCATTGTTCGCATTATCTTGCCAAAATAATCCCAACTTGCTAAAGCATTGCCAAGGCAGCCAATGATTATAATTTATTTATTTTGCTTAAAAAATAATTTCTATGCTTTAGAAAATATTCTCCTTGTTTTAAAATCGCCTTTTCGCTTTTTCTCGGGCTAAAATTTTCAGTTTCTTTAAAAAATGAAGCAACTCTGCCAAAATAGAAACACTCAAGCATCCTTATGATAAAATCCTTATCAAAGCCTGCAAGATAAGAATATAAAGAGTCGTAAACAATTCTTGTCCATAAATCAAGGTCAATCTCTGGTTGTGCCGCCTTTGATTTGTAAAAAGATAAGATTTTCTCAAATGTCTTTTTGTCAAGCAATTCTCTAACCCGTTTCTTGTCAAATTTGTTAATGTTCTCAAAAAGCTGGCTAAATATTTTCCATTCTGGCTTAATGTCTGCAAGAAAAATTTCATCGTCGCCGTCCAGAATTTTTACCTCCTTCAAAGTTACTTTATTCAAAATCAAGTCTTTGTGCTCGGCAATGATTTTAAATAAGGAATCTGCAACTTCAATAAACATTGAGCTAAGTTTTGGCAAAGAATGATTATGAACTTTTGTCCCAAGGTTTGCTTGGCATATCTTTGCGTCTGAAAAGAAAGCGCCTAAAGTCATAAAAATATCAATACCATATCCATAATCTGCCTTGCCCCATTTTTTCTTTAGCCACAAGTCAACCATTTTATTGGAAAAGGCAAAATCTCCGCCTATTGGTTGGCGAACATTAAAACCAAAAAGGCCGTAGAGTAACGGAAAAACGAAATGATTTGTAATCGTGGCGTCATCTTCAAACCTCGTATAAAACGGAAGAACATAATCAAAGCCGTCAAACACAGGCAAAGCCATCTTTGCTATCCAGTTAGGATGAATGCTTTTCAAATCCGCGTCTAAAACAAGCCCTGATTTTGCCTCCATTTTTTTAAAAAATAAAAAAAGGTTGTAAAAATTATAACCCTTGCCCTTTTCGCCTGCTTTTGTAGTAATATAAACTTTAGGAAATTTAGTTTTTGTCTCTAAAAAAACCTGCTTTGTAGCATCTGTTGAGTTGTTGTCAACATTTACAATGACATTCTTTTTTTGGGGAAAGTATGTCGCTAATCCCATATCAATTTGCGAAGTAACGAAAGATATATTTTCTGCTTCGTTAAAAGAAGGAATCGCAACAATTAAATCTGCCTCGTTTACTTTTGCCTTATTCAAAATTTGCATAATTTTTATTTAAAATAGAAACAATCTTACTTCTCTGTAATAAATAAACTAATCTTTCCACTGTTGGCCCCTTTGCTTGATAGACTATATTATGGCTAGGTCAAACTAAAGCATTTTCTATTTGCGCAAGCCATTTTGTGCCCCCAGCAGGAATCGAACCCGCATCCCAGGCTTAGAAGGCCCGCGTTCTATCCGTTGAACTATGGGGGCAAAAAAATTCAGCAATAGTAAAAATTACCTTTCTTTAAAAACATCCTTATAACTATTTTGGTAGACATTATTAAACTTTTCTAATCTTTTTTCAATAAGTAAATCAAAATCTTTCACCAACTTCTCGTTCACTGTTAAATATTTATATGAAAGTTTTGGTTTGGCTTTTATGGCTTTAAAATAATACTTCCAGACAAAAAAACCAAATAAGCCAGCATCCAGCAAAAATAATAAAATAGCCAAAATTAAAAGATTTTTAAATATAAAACCGAAAAACTTTGGGAATACTTTATCAAAGTTTTTAAAATTAATTGCCATATTTTTTTATATTTTACTTTGGATAATTTTTGTTTGAAAAAGCCGTTAGCAGCATATCAACAGAAATTTCACCGAGATTTTCAGATTCAGATTGGGATTGGGTGTTCTGGCCAGATTTCTCTATTTCTTTCTTAATATTTACTTGGGAAATGTCAAGCAAATACTCAGAATGCTCCAGTCTGTCAATAAATTTTAGGCAATTGGAAAAAGAACCATTAACAGAAACAGCTAACCAAATTTTTCCCCAATTTGAAGGAATATTTTTGCTTGCAGAAGACCGTGCAGGAGATATTTTTATCAAAAGGTTTAAACTATCAGCTTCTTTTTCTAAAAATTCAATAAAACCAACAGGGGCTTCTTGCCTAACAAAACAAGACGCAAGTCTGTCAAGCGATGGCTTATAAGATGGCTTCTTTTTGTTAAAATAATCTATATTCTTAAGCCTGGCTTGAAAAACTTCCAAGGTCGCTTTTTGGGAAATAATTTTATCCGACGCAGTAGCCAGCCCTCTTAATATCGGCATAATTCCAAAAACAAGCAAAATAACAAATGCAGAAATAAAGGCAATTACTGTAATATAAATTTTATTTATTGCTTTCATTTTCGCAAACAAAATTTAAAGATAGTGAAAATTTAACATTATCTGGCTGAACCCAAGATTTTGGCGAAAAATCAACATTCTGAAAAGATTTTTCCGATTTTAAGTTATTAAAAAGCAAAAAAACATCTTCCCTATCTTTGGCGTATCCAGATATATGAATATTTAGAGCTTTCTTTTTCGTCTTTTTATTGGTGGTTATAGTTAGCTCTCTAGAAGAAACTTCGCTAAGGTTAACGCCAGGGGGAATAAGCGCAGAAATCTTTCTGAAAAAATCAACCACAGAAATTCTTTGCAGCAAAAAATTCCTTGCATCGGTAAAATCTTTATTTATCCTGATAATTTCATTGTTAACATTCTTAAATGCGGTATAATCAAACTCTTTTTCGGTCCTCTTAATCTTGGCCTCCTGTGTTTTTACCTCTTTTTCAAGATAAAACTTCTCTAAAAATAATAATAAAACAAAAACGGCAAAAAAGAAAAAACATAAAAGCAAAACAGCTGTAATTTGCTTCCAAATTCCTTCCAGTTTTATCTCTTTCTTTTTAGATTCTGGCAAAAGGTTAATCATATGTAAAAAATTAATTTAGAAAATGTTATTCTCTCTTGTTTAAAATTGTCTCAAAGCCAGACCTAAGGCAGTAGCGTATCCCAATGATTTCTCAAAAGAAAGGCCCGGTATTTCTTTAAGCGGTTCTTTTAATATGTTTATCCAAGGATTTGCAAGCTCTACTTTTAACTTTAATTTTGAGCTTAAAAAATCAGTTAGCCCTTTTAAATTCGCTCCTCCTCCAGAAAGCAAAATTTTATCTATCTTATTTTTGCTCACAGAAGACCCTCCTTTAAACTCATGCGAATAATAATAATTTAAATGGACTTTTATCTGGTCAACCAAATCAGCCAATGGAGGAATTATCGAATTAAAAATTTCCTTGCTCCCTTCCAATCCCTGTTTTATTTTCAAACCCTCTGCCTCATCCAAACCAACTTTTAAATTTCTTGCAATGCTTTCGGTCAGTTCTTGTGATGAAATAGGAATGGTAGAAGTAAACCTGGGGATATTGCCAGAAGAAATTATAAAGCTAGTTCTTGTCTGGCCAAAATCGATGATTAAAAAAAGTTCATCGCTGCTACCATCGCTTTTTTCTATAAGCGCCCTACTAATTGCCAAACATTCAAGCTCCAATGCCTTAGGCTTTAAATTGGCAAATTCTAAAGTTTCTATATATGAATCAGCAACTTCTTTTGACACTGCTGTTAACAAAACTTCCATCGGCCCGCTGCTATCAGCTGGACTTATTATTTGAGAATCAAAATAAACATCGCTTGCAGGCAAAGGAATATGCTTTTCTATTTCATAGCCTATCGCTGATTTCGCTTGGTCTTCGCTCATCTTCGGAAGTTTAACGATATCCAGAAAAGACTTTTCCTCTGGTAGTGAGCCAGTAACATATTTTGTCCTTATTTTTTTGCCTTTTACATTCGCTAAACTCTTCCTAATAATAGAAGCAAGCAATTTGGGATTTTTAATGCTCCCCCCTTCAACAATGCCAGGATTAATCTTTGTGTCTGAAAAAGAAACAAGCTTTAACTTGCCTTTTGACTTTTCTATTTTTGCTATCTTTAAAGAAAGGTCGGATATGTCAAGACTAAATGATTCTGGCTCTGGGTTTAAATAGTTGAACATATTTGTATAATTAATATTCCTCTTCCCAATGGTTTATTTTTATAACCGGGGAATATGAAGAATTTTTAAATGTGTCTATTATCACGTCTGAATCCAAATATAAGTCAACGCCATGCCACAGACTTGATAAGCTAAACTTTCTTGCGACAATGCCTCCATGGACTTCAACTCCGCCGCCTATAGAATTCAAACTAAACTGATCTCCAGAATAAATCAAACCGTTAACATCCAACCCTCCGAGAAAAAGCCCTGTGTTAATTTTTCTCTTCGCCAAAAGCCCTGATGGTTCATTGTCATCTGGAACACCGGGACGATAAACTGTCACTGTACAAGAACCCGAGCGAATAGTCGGCCACCTTATCCATAAAAAATCTTTTCCCATATTAATATCTTTATCTGAAACCAAAACCCCGTTAACAGTCAATTCCTGGCCAGCCCTTATGTTTATATCACCTGTCACATAAACAACTGTGTTTGTCGGCAAAGAAAGCTCTGGATAATTATACCACATTAAGTCTTCAAATTCTGCAGGCGTAAAAACGCAGTTTGTTTTCCCATCCGTTCTGATAGAACTGCAATCGCTATTTTTTGCCAAAGAAAGATATGAATCTGCAGAAGCAGAATCAAAGTCTATTGGCGGGGTTAAAATTGCGTCTGGCGGACATTCGCTGCTGATGTCACAGCCACTATCACAAATATTCGCAGCGCAACTTGTTGCATTCAATGAGCTCGACCAAAAAACATTTATATTGTTGGTGGCAAGAGCTTTTTTGTCAACATTTACAGTGCTAGCCCAATTAATAATAATATTATTATTTGAAAAAAGATTCCCATTATGAATATTCAATGGAGAAACATCGCTTATTGAGATATTTCCGCTCGCGCCGCCAGTAAATATAGCAAAATCGGAAACAGCATTACCAATTCCTTTAAAAACTTGAACTTTTACCTCCCTCCTTGAAACCCTCCCAGGAGACAGCTCTATTTCTGCTTTAGATTCTATTTCTGCTCTAGCGCAGCCAAGGTTAGTAACATTTATTGTATATTTCCCATTGCTAAATAAAGCAGGGTCTCTTGTGTAAGGGGCAATAGACCAAGAAGAGCAGGTTGCGTCACCTGCGCTCGGATAAGTCTCAAAAGCGCTTTTCCAAACAGGGTCATTTTTCAGTTTGTATATAGCTTCAGCAACGCCTGCTTCTGCCAGATAATAAGCTTTTATGCTTGCCTCCTGGCTGTTAGAAATCTTAGAGCCTGCCAGGGAAGAACTAATAAAATAAGAGCCAAGGGCAATCATAATAGCAAGAATTATAAGGGTAAATATTAAAACTGACCCTTTCTTTTTATTCAATTTTCTAAAATTGGTTAAAGCCATAATTTTAAAAATTTCTGCCGAAAATCTTCGTCCTTAGTTTTAACTGGCTTCCTGCTTTTTTGAGAGTGATAATAACATTTATAGGGCCGTCTTTCCAAAATTCGATTTTGTCAACATATTCCCCAATAATTCTGTCTTCTAAAAGGCACGGATGGGTTGAAGTCGTGTCTCCACCTACGATTTTAGTATCGTTCCATCTAAAATAGTCGCTGCAGGTTGAACAATCATCAAAACAATAAACAAGATATTGACGGCGAAATTCATTTGTAGACGTTGCAAGGTAGTAGCGGATATAATAATATTCGCTGCAAAGAGACTGGTAAGGCGAAGGGAAGTGCCCGTCCTGAAATTCAACCTCATTGGGAAGATTACTTCCATAAGCCAAAGGAAGAGTGGTAACTATTTCCTCTGCCTGTCTTATTTCTCTTGAAAGCCTCTCTAATATAATTCTCCCATTCTGCAAAAGCTCTGCTTTGTCGCTTTGCTGTTGGTAAAATTTTTGGCCAAAGATATATATCTCAAAAACAGAAAAAGAAACCAAAATAAAAATAGCAATAACAATTATCATTTCAACCAAAGTAAAACCAAATCTAAGACGCCCTATAGTTTTATGAATTTTCTTTTTTGCAAAAAAATTTTCCATTTTTTAAAAAATTATCCTTTTGCTATCAAAGTAAAAAGTTTTACCTCATTATTTTTCTTCCAGAACAAAGAGTTCCAAGAAACAGTTATTTCTACTTTCTTTAGTCCTGTATCTGAAGATGTTTCGTTTAAGTTAGAATCAACCCATGCAACCTTTGTTGTTCTGGAAAATGCTGAAAAAGGGCTTGGCAATGCAGCCTCGGTGGTCGTGCCAAGGGCAATGTCGTGATATGATTTAGCGCTAATTTCTTCAATCTTTTCCTGGGCAAGCAAAACGGCTTGGCTTTTCTTTTGACTATAGCTGCCAATGTTGAGTGAAACTGAAAACGATTGCAAAACAGCAGTTAAGCCAACGGCTATTATGAAAATTGCTATCATCGATTCAATCAATGTAAATCCAAAATTTTTCTTTCCCATTCTTTTTTGGGAAAGAAAATGTCCCTTGGCAATAAAAAATTTTTTTTGGTTTTCTTTAAAGGTCATATTAAAGTTTAGCTGCTTGCTTCTATTCTAACGTCCTGATAAAACCAGATGGCCTCACCTGAATAGTTATTATTTTCCCGTTAATATTAGACAAAGAGATAATCCCGTCTTCTTCTACCGCGCCGTAAGGATTATAAATAACCTCATTATTTGTAAATCCGTTAATTTCTTTAAAGGAAATCCCGTTCCGCAGAGACTTATGCATCAATTCTTTAGTGCTGGTTGGAGTAACATATTTAACTATCTTGTAGCTTTGGCTTGTTGTAGAAAATAAAATACCGAAATTTAGCTGTTGGGTTATAGACGACTGCTGGGCCCAACGCATATCATTTACTATCTCGCGCACAGCGCTTTTAAGATAAAGCGAGGGCTGAATTTTAACAATCGCTAAAAATGAAATCCCAGCAATAATTGCGATAATTGCAACAACAACTAAAATTTCTATCAAAGTAAACGATTTACTAAACATTTTTAAAAAAATAATAGAATTACATTCCTCCCATTACGCTTAACATCGGCTTGAGCATGGCAAAGGCAAAAAAACCAACCCCAACGCCCATAATAGCAATAAGAGCTGGCTCAACTATTGAAGAGATTTTCTTTATTGAAGACGCAACTTCTTCTTCGTAAAAGTCAGAAAGGTTGTTTAAAACTTGGGCTGTTTCCCCTGTTTCTTCGCCGACTTTAAGCATTTCTATAACCATAGAAGAATACAAATTATTATATGGGCTTAAAGCTTCTGAAAGTTTTTTCCCTTTTTTAACTACAGCCGAAGCTTCTTTAAGGGATTGCCTAAAATAAAAGTTTGACAAAGCGCCCGAAGTTACCTCAAGCGAACGGACAATAGGAACCCCCGCTGCCAAAAGCGAACTGAGAATTCGCAAGAATAAAGCAGAATTAGTGTCTTTAATTATTTTTGAGATTTTAGGGATTTTAAGGGCTATTTTAGCCTTAAATTTAACGCCTTTTTTGCTTTTGGCAAAATAGAACAAAATCACTATAAGGAAGAAAAAACCAATCAAAACAAGAAGCCAATGTTTGGTAATAATGTCTATGGAAGCAATAAGCATTCTCGTCGAAAGCGGCAATTGAACATTCATTTCTTTAAATGTTTCCAAGATTTTAGGAACAACGAATATCATCATCAAAACCCCTATTATTATCCCTAAACTCAGGACAATTATAGGATACATCATCGCGGATTTGAGTTGCGATTTTAAGCGGTAGGTTCTCTCCATTTGGGAACCCAGGATAGAAAAGCTGTTTTCTATTTTGCCCGTTTCTTCGCCAGCCTTGACCGTTTCAACATATAGGGCAGAAAATGTATTCGGAAATTTGGAAAGACATTCAGATATCCCTTTCCCTTGGGTAATCATTTCGGAAATTTTATCTAAAATTATTTTAAAATTTTTATTTTTTGTCTGATTTGACAAAATCTCGAAAGCTCTTGGCAAAGGAACGCCTGTCCTAATCATCACTTCGAGATTTCTGGTAAAAAATAATTTTTCAGAAAGAGGGATTTTAAAAAGCTTGAGCGAATTAAAGCCAAATAATTTTAAATGCGCCCTGCTAAGCCCCCGCTTTTCTGCTTTTTTTGCAGAAATTAAAAAGTATCCGTCTTTACTAAGCGAATTTGCTAAATCCGACACGTTTTCAGCAAATAAAACTCCGGATTTTTCTTTCCCTTTTACATTTTTTGCCTTATAAAAATAATTTGGCATAAGTAAAGTGCTCGGCCTTGACTACTCTGAAATAACCCTCAACACTTCTTCAATTGAAGTTATGCCTTGGGCTGCCTTAACAAATCCGTCTTCAAGCATCAGCCTCATTCCTTGCTCTTGGGCAGCTTGCTGAATTTCATCGGCGCTTGCCTTCTTATTTATCAATTCTTTTATTGCCTCTGAAGCGCTAAAAACTTCAAAAATGCCAATCCTTCCCCTGTATCCTGTAGCGCATTCTTTAGAGGCTAATGGGCGATAAAATTTAATACTATCTATCTTGGCGCTTTTATCTAAAATTTGCTCCTCAATTAAAACTTGTTCAACTCTTTTTAAATCGCAATACTTAGACAAATTGCTTAAATCATCTTTTAGAAGACTGTATTCTTGTTTTTCGTCGCACAATTTTCTTACCAGCCTTTGGGCCATTACCAAGTTTAAAGTAGAAGAAAGCAAAAATGGCTCAATGCCCATATCAATCAGCCTTGGTATCGCGCCGGCCGCAGAATTTGTGTGCAGGGTTGAAAGAACAAGATGCCCAGTCAGAGCGGCGTTGATTGCCAAAGAAGCTGTTTCTTTATCTCTAATTTCTCCAACCATTATGATGTCAGGGTCTTGCCTGAGCAACGAACGGAGCCCTGAAGCAAAAGTGAGCCCTATTTTCGGGTTAACTTGGGTTTGATTAATTCTGGGCATTTGGTATTCTATGGGGTCTTCAACTGTTGAAATATTTACTGACGGGTCATTCAAAATTTCCATCATAGAGTATAAAGTCGTTGTCTTGCCAGAACCGGTAGGACCGGTTACCAGAATTATGCCAACAGGCCTTTTTATCGCCCTTTGCACTTTTTCCAAACTTTCGCCCCTCAATCCCAACCCTTCTAAGCTATAACCGCGGGCACTTTCAGGCAAAAGGCGCATTACTACCTTTTCTCCATAAAATACCGGCAGAATAGAAACCCTTACAGAGTATTTATAATCTTCTGTCTCTATCTTAAATCGGCCATCCTGCGGCAAACGATGTTCGTCTAATTTGAGGTTGCTTAAAACTTTTATTCTTGCAACAATTCCTGATTTCGTGCTTATTGGCAAAGTCATTGCATCGTGAAGCACGCCATCAATCCTATACCTTACCATTACTTCCTTTTCCATCGGCTCTATATGAACATCGGAGGCCCTTTGTAAAATTGCATGCTTTAAAAGAGTGTCTATAATCCTTATAATAGGCAATTCTTGGGCAGCTTCCTCCAATCCTTTCTTTTCTTCTTGTTTCCCTTTTTCTGAAACAGTTGTAATCTGGGCTGCCTCTTTGTTTATAATATCACCAAACTCTGCCTGAAGGTTTTCTTGGTACTGCAAAAGAGCGTTTTTTATGCTTTTTGGATTAGTTAATCTTGGCAAAATCTTTAATCCAACTATTTTTTTTATAAAATCAATTGTCTTCAAATCTTTCGGATCAAGCATAGCAACTTCCAAGTTTCTCCCTCTTTTTCTGAAAGCAACAATGTTATGAGAACGAGCAACAGGTTCTGGAATAATTTTCAAAATTTTCGGGGAAATTTTTTCTTTTTCTAAATTGACAAAAGGAATACCTAAAATATATGCCTCGAGCCTTATTAAATCTTCTGCCGAAATCAGTTTCTCGGCAACTAAAACATCCTCAATTTCTATATTCTGCTTCTTAGCCTTCTTGAGCGCCTTGTCAAAATCTTTTTCACTAACCAAACCGCTGTCTGTAATAAAATTTCTTAATTGTTGCGGCTCTACATGCATATTCTAACAGCTAAAAATATTTCGAAAAAACGTAAAACATTTAAAATTATTTTAGCTATTTTATTCTTTAGTCTTTTCTCTTGAAGACAAAACCTGGTTAACTTTTTCCACAACCTCTTCCTGGCTATAGTTTGCCTTTACTAAATAAATTTTCGCTCCTAACTCCAACGCCTTGTCAATATCGCTTATATTGTCCAGGTTTGTTAGGATAATGACCGGTATTTCCTTGGTCTCTTCTGTTTTCTTTAGGTTACTTAAAACTTCAAACCCATCCATTTTCGGTAAAATCAAATCAAGTAGAATAACATCAGGTTTTTCTTTATTTGCAAGCTCAATGCCTGCCTTGCCGTTCAATGCACTAATAACCTCATAGCCATTCTTTCTAAACATATCGCCAAGCGTTTTTTGAAGAGCCAATTCGTCTTCAATAAAGAGTAAACGTTTCATAAAAACACGCAGCAAGGCAAATAATTAACAAATGATTTGATTCATTTGATAAATTATGATTGCCTTAACTTTAATTTTTAATTTGACTATTTTTAACTGGCAAAATAAACCAAAAAGTTGAACCTTTATTTGCCTCGGAAGAGAAACCTATTTTCCCTCCCATTATTTCTATTAATTTTTTACTTATATAGAGCCCAAGCCCGGAACCTTGCGTTTTTAACCTCAACGTATTCCTTGAACGGAAAAATTTCTGGAAAATATATTTTCCTTCTCCCCTTGGAATGCCAACCCCTTTATCTTTTATAGCAAAATAAATTTTATTAAAAAACTTTGGCTTTATCAAAATTTTAACATCGCCGGTACCCTTTGTGTAGCGAACAGAGTTATCCAGAAGATTCTCTATTACTTGTTCCAAGCAAGAAGGGTCAACAGAAATTTTTGGCAAATCGCCTTTTACATCTAAGGCAACATTAATTTGCTTTCTGTCTGAAAACGGCTTAATTTTTGCAATAGCCTTTCTTGCAATTTCTTCAATAGAAACAAGCTGCTTTTTATAAAACATTTTCCCCGATTCTAAGCGGGAAACAGTCAAAAGGTCATTAATTAACTTATTCATTCTCTCTATGTTTGCCTTTAAAATGTCAAAATATTCCATTTGTCCTTCGTTTGCCCGCGCAAAATCATCATCCGAAACCAATGTTTCTATTGTATATTTAAGGTTTGTCAGGGGGGTTCTTAGCTGGTGAGAAGCAATGCTGATAAATTCTGTCTTCATCCGGGAACTTTCAGCAAGCCGTTCAAAACTTCTGGTAATAATATAATCAATAATAATTAAAAAAGCTGTTATAGAGAGAATAGTTAATATAACTGTTTCTGGATCTTTAATCCTTTTTGAGAGAATAAAATAGCTGACAATGATTGAAGCTATGATGATTAAGCCCATCAAAACAAATAAAAATTCAGGGCATTGAAAGGCAGAAATCTCATATTTTCTGCAACGGGACAAGGGATTTAATTGTCTGCAAAACTTTTTAAAATTCATTGTTTTATTATATAACAAATTGACTTTAAAACAAAATACAGATATACTTTTAGAAAAGACAGGGTCCTTCCGATTAGAAAACTTAATAAAATAAACAGTCTATAGACATATATCATATACCCATCTTTTCTGTAAAATTTTTTGGCGGAGTGTGGCCTAGCGGTTTAGGGCGCCTGCTTTGGGAGCAGGAGATCGTGGGTTCAAATCCCACCACTCCGA